>NZ_DLNT01000013.1:0-11684 GCF_002477055.1 Clostridium sp. UBA7503 | reverse complement strand
GGAACATAAAAGTACGAAATATAGTGCAGTTTATAAATATCTACAAGGTTATGAAAAAAATATGAACATTATAATGAAGCATATAAATTAATGGGTTTTATATGCTTTTAATTTATTTTAAATACATTGAATAAGATTGTATGTTCGTGTTAATAATTAAAACAAATTAACTTATGGAGGTAATATTTTATGAATAAAGTAACTTTAATTGGTAATGTAGTAAGGGAGCTAGAATTAAAAACTTATGGTGGTTCAGAGGGGAAAGTAAGCTATACAAAGTTTACATTAGCTGTAAATGAATATAGACATAAAGATAAGGATAACAATGCTGTTTTTATTAATGTAGTTGCCTTTGGTAGGCAGGCAGAAATACTTGGTCAATATGTGACAAGAGGCAGTAAGTTAGGTATTGAAGGAAAGATAAACACTGATAGTTATATTAATAGCAAGGGAGAAAAGAAATATGGCTTCGTAGTTACTTTGGAGAGATTTTATTTCCTAGATATTAAAAAAGAGCATATAAGTTAAAAGTTACAGGTACTTTAATTAAGCTCTTTATAGCTTTATATTTATATAGTATCCTAGTAAAATTTTTTAATAATTAAATATGACATATAATCGGACCCCTTGTATTTTGTATCAGGGGTCTGACTTAATTACATTTTATACAAATAATATGAGGGTAATTTTCAATAAGTGTTAATTATTCTATTAAAAAAACTGATAATAAATTTAAGTTAATTATATTGACTAACTTTACATATGAATATACAATAAAATTGAAAATAAAATATTGGTGTATGAAGATTATTGGAGATATTCATAAGGATAACCGTAGAAGAAAGAAGTAAATTTAGCTAAGGATTTATTTCGAAGCTTTCAGGTAGATTACAATGATTAGACACACCCCTGGAGAGAGCTCTTAAATGAGACATCAAAGGAGAAACTTATAGACTTATATATATTTATAAGGAAACTTTCAGATAAAAGGACAGGGAGTAGAATAGCGTTAGTTTACTATGCTGTTTTACTCCCTGTCTTCCTGCGTTTAGGTATATTTTAAGCATAATAAACTAAAGAAAAAAATAGGAGGAATTAAAATGGAAATTATAAAAGGAATGGGATTATTAATTTTAAGTTTAATTATGTTTTCAGTATTTAGTTTAAAAATGCCAAAAGGGCAAAAGGCTATGTCTGGACTTGCAAATGCAGCTGTAGCAACATTTCTAATTGAGGCAATTCACAAGTATATAGGTGGAGATCTATTAAAGGTTAAATTCTTAGGTGAAGTAGGTAGTGCCTCTGGAAGTATGGGAGGTGTAGCTGCAGTAATATTGGTAGCATTAAACATGGGATTAAACCCAGTATATGCAGTTGCAGCTGGGGTATCAGTAGCAGGATATGGTATTTTACCTGGATTTATAGCAGGCTATATAGTAGGATTAGTTGGACCGTATTTAGAAAAAAAATTACCAAAGGGATTAGATGTTATTGTTGGAACTTTAGTAATTGCGGTTTTATCAAGAGTTATTGCTGGTGTAACAGCACCTGTTGTTGATTCTACCTTAGGTAATATAGGAAATATGATAGCTATTGCAGCTGAACAATCTCCTCTTCTAATGGGCTTTTTATTAGGGGGAATAATTAAAGTAATTTGCACATCGCCTCTAAGTTCCATGGCATTGACAGCGATGCTTGGATTACAGGGACTTGCTATGGGAATAGCATCTATAGCTTGTGTAGGAGGATCCTTCACAAATGGTATGGTATTTAAAAGACTTAAGCTTGGTGATTCAAGTAATGTAATGGCAGTAATGTTAGAGCCATTAACTCAAGCAGATATCGTAACAGCTAATGCATTACCTATCTATGCATCAAACTTCTTTGGTGGAGGATTAGCAGGAATTGCAGCTGCACATTTTAACATTATAAATAATGCGCCTGGAACTGCATCACCAATACCAGGGTTATTAGCACCTTTTGGATTTAATAATCCTTTAAATGTTATCTTTGCTATTGTTTTTGCTATAATCGGTGGAATAATAGCTGGATATCTAGGTTCTACAATAACTACTGTAATAAGAAAATATAAAAAAGTTGAAATAGGTTCAGATGTGATTTAACATTTAATACCATGGGGTCAGACCCCCACCCATAAAATGGGAGGGGGTCTGACCTTGTTGCATTTTATTCCAAATAGTTGCTCATTATGGTGTAGAGTATTATAATAAGTAAGAAAACAAAATATAAAAAATAAAGCGATTTATTTTTTTGGAGGAATTTAATAATGAAAAAAGTAATTACCTACGGCACATTTGATTTATTACACTATGGTCATATAAACATATTAAAGAGAGCTAAGGAGCAAGGAGACTATTTAATAGTAGCTTTATCAACAAATGAGTTTAATGAAGTTAAAGGTAAGAAGTGTTATTTTTCATATGAAGAGAGAAAAAAATTATTAGAAGCAATTAGATATGTGGATTTAGTTATTCCAGAAAATAATTGGGATCAAAAAATTAATGATATAAAAGAATTTCATGTAGATACTTTTGTAATTGGAGATGACTGGAAAGGAAAGTTTGATTTCCTTAAAGAATACTGCAAGGTTATATATTTAGGCAGAACTCCTGAAATATCAACAACTAAAATAAAACAGGAGCTAGGTCTAGGACAAGTTGCAATAGGAAAATAATATACATTAGAATGGGACTAGTTGTTGATTTGCTAGTCCTTATTTTATTGTATAAAATACAAATAAAACAGTATAAGTTAAATAAGAAAAATTAAACACAAAGATAAAAGTTAGATTATTATTAGAGTTTTTATACATAGGATTTGCATAAAGACAATAAATCTTGTTAGATGTTAGTTGATGTGATAAAATGATATAAGATTTGAAGAGAAAGATAAAATAAAATTTTTAAAGTCATAGTAATTTTTATGAGAAGATATGATAAAGAGGTAATTATGATAAAGAGCATAAGGTATGTGGTAAGTGAAAATATAAGCAATATATATAGGATTTTTTTAATTGCTAAGTATGAAATATTAGCAGAAAACAGAGACTCTAAATTAGGAATACTCTGGAATGTATTGAATCCACTAATTCAAATTTCGACCTATTGGTTTGTCTTTGGAATAGGTATAAGAAGTGGGAAACCAGTAGATGGGATTGAGTTTTTGGACTGGCTATTAGCGGGAATGGCAGTATGGTTTTTTATTAGTCCCTCAATAAGGAAGGGAGTAACGTCTATTTCTTCAAAGATAAAGGTAATAAGAAAAATGAAATTTCCAGTTAGCATTTTGCCTACAACAGTAGTGGTAGAGGAAACCATTATTCATTTATGTATGCTGGTGATAATATATGTGATTTTTCTTATTAGGGGCATGGTACCTAGTCTATACAATTTTCAAGTGTTATACTACTTAATATGTGGTATGGCTTTTTCAGTATCTCTAGCAATGATAACATCAGTGCTTAATATGTTTACGAGAGATGTGAAAAAAATAGTTAATGCAACTATGAGAATGTTGATGTATATAACCCCTATATTATGGACAATGGATAAGATGCCTAAGAATATACAAAAAATTATGAAGTGTAATCCAATATATTATATCGTTCAGGGGTATAGAGATAGTTTCTTCTATCATGAAGGAATATTATCTAATATTAATGAGATGATAGTATTTTGGGTAATTATAACGACTATGTTTATAGTAGGTAGTACACTAATGTACAAGTTTAGACATAGATTTGTTGACATGATGTAAAATGGAGTGAAACCAATGGATAATCAGTATTCTGTAGAATTTAAAAATGTGTCTAAGATATTTAAGTTAAAAAAAAGTAAGGGTAAATCAAATCATAGAAATTTTTATGCATTAAAAGATATTAGCTTTAAGGTTGAAAAAGGGGATGTAGTAGGTGTATTGGGAACCAATGGTTCAGGAAAATCTACTCTTTCTTCAATTTTAGCTGGAATATCTGAAGTGGATGAAGGAAATGTTAAAATAGTAGGGGAGCAATCTTTAATAGCAATAAACACAGGGTTAAATAGTGAGTTAACAGGCCTTGAGAATATTAAAATGAAGGGTGCTCTATTAGGCTTATCTAAAAAGAGAATAGATGAGATAACTGAAGGTGTTATAGAGTTTGCAGAGTTAGGAGATTTTTTATACCAACCACTTAAGACTTATTCTAGTGGTATGAAATCAAGGTTAGGATTTTCTATATCTATAAACCTAAACCCTGATATAGTTATAATTGATGAAGCTTTATCTGTAGGAGATAGCAGTTTTTCAGCAAAGTGTATTAAAAAGATTGAAGAATTTAAAATAGAAGGTAAAACAATATTTTTTATTAGCCATTCCATATCACAAATTAAGAGCTTTTGTAATAAAGGTTTATGGATTGAAGGCGGTTACCTAATGGAATATGGTGATCTAGAAAGTGTTGCAGATAAATATGAAGCCTTTGTGAATGAATATAAGAAGAAAACGCCAAAGGAAAAGAAAAAGTTAAAAAATGAAGCCTTTGAAAAAAGAATTGCAGTAGATAGGAATAAAGATACTGATAATAAGAGCAAAATAGCATTATTTTCATATTTGAAGAAAGTAAAATGTCTATTGAAGGTTAAAGGATAGAAGGGATATGGCATAATGAATAACAGATATATAAAAAATGTATATATTGAAAATGATAAAATTTATATAGAATCTAATAAGGAACTAACTAAGTTAGTTTTATTTAGCCCTAAAGTTCTATTAAAGGTTAATTGTTTTAAAAATGCAATTGATTTACAAGAGATAATAAAAAAAAATTGGTGTTTCTTTGGCGAAAGGTCTCGGTTTATACTGTGTAATGATGATGAGGAAACAACCTCCTTAAGATTAAATCAAATGAAGACCATGGGTGAAAACTATTTGTGCAAAGGTTTTAATTTGAAAATAGGTAAACAAATGTATGTCATTGATATATTTATAAATGGAGAAAATGAAGTAGAGCTAATAGTAGAAAAGTATAAGGATGAAAGTAGTATCTATTTTGAAATTGAGACAAGTTATATTAGAGAGAATTTCCTACATATTAAAGGACAACTTAAGGATTATGAAGAACTAGAAGCTAATCATAATAAAAGTCGTGGTACTGAGGATATGAAGGCTAAGTTAATGATTTACGATAGAAATAAAGAAAACATTGAAGTGAACCCAAGTGAAGCACATGGGGAAATTCTATGGTTTAAAATTTGTATTGATAGGGTTCCAAGGAGTGTTGAAGGTTATGTAAATACATTACTAATAATTGAAGATAGAGTTCTTGATGTTAAGTTTAAAGAGGAAGTAAGATTTCAAAAGATTAAGTTTGAAGATGAACAGGGCATGAAGAATTTAATTGTCAAATCTGAAGAAAAAACTAAGAATTTAGTCTTTGATATAAATGGAAAACTTGCTATAGCACCTATTGTTAAAAGGATGAGTTATGAAGATGGAAATATAATAATTAATGGAAACCTTAATGCTACTATAGATGTTTTCCAGGTTCCAGGGGTGGAAATTATTATTAAGCTCATTGCTGCAGATAATAGTATAATTATTGCAAATTCATTAGAGGTAGTACAAGGAAGTTTTAGCTATGTAATTAGTAGTGAAGAAATAGGGGATATAAAAAGAGCATTTTCTGGGAAATGGAATTTAAAGATAGAGATGCTAGAAAATAATGAAGTTTTAGTTAGTGAAGATATATCTTATAAAAATAGTGAAGATGATATTATACTTTCTGAGATGATAAGAGGTGGAAGAGATAATATTTTATTAAAAGCTTACATTACTGAAGTTGAGAAAAAGTTAGCTTTGTCAGTAGAAAGTGAAATAAATATAGACCAGATTTTATCAATATATGTTGGAAAGAATAAGTTAAAAATAAAATATAGAACTAAAGAGAATGTTGATAAATTATTAAATTCAAGATTGATAAAAACTAATGTTGCAACTACAAATACAGAGTTGACATGTAACAAGGTTGTTAAAAAAGGTAAAAAAACTTATGTTTGTCATTATAAGTGTGATAATGTGAAAGCTTTCGTAGATGAGATGCTATTAAAGGGAGTAACTTTATATACACAAGTTAATACTCAGGAGTTTAAAAATGTAGTATCTGAGATTAATGGATATTCTATTTTCTTTAGTAAGTATGATATAGTACAATCTAGTAAAAAATATAAAAATATATGCTTAAAATTATATAATGATATATTCTTAAAGTGTCCGGTTAAAAAGAAAAGGGTGCTATTTGAAAGTTTCCTAGGAAGAAATGTATCAGGAAATCCTAAGTATGTCTATAATTACTTTGTAGAGCAAGGGTTAGATAAAAAGTATGAATTAATATGGATTTTAAATAATACTGAGGATGAGGTAATAGGTAGAGCTAAAAAGGTTAAGAGGAAGACTTTAAAATATTATTATTACATGGCTACAGCTGGTTATTGGGTGTTTAATGCAAGACAAGCTGATGAAATAATTAAAAGGCCAGAGGTTTCTTACTTACAAACTTGGCATGGTACACCGTACAAGACCTTAGGTAATGATATGTTTAATGCAAGTATGCCAGGGGTTAGAGATGTTAATGATTATAAAGAAAAATTCTATAGAAACTCTAGAAGATGGGATTATCTTATTGCTCAAAATGATTATTCTGCAGAGATATTTAAAAGAGCCTTTTCCTTTGATAAGGTAATGCTTCCTTATGGATATCCGGCAAATGATATTTTATATAAAGGGAACAATGGAAAATACATTAATGAATTAAAGGATAAATTCAATTTACCTAAGGATAAAAAAGTAGTAATGTATGCACCAACATGGCGTGAGGATAATTTTTATAGAAAAGGTCATTATAAAATGACTATGGAATTAGAGTTGGATAAAATGATGAAAGCTTTAGGTGATGAGTATATCTTAATTCTAAGAATGCATTATTTAATTGCTAATACAATTAATGTTTCTGATTATGCTGGGTTTGTATATGATCTGTCTCAAGGCTGTGATATACAAGAACTTTATTTAGTATCAGATGTAATGATTACAGATTATTCATCAACTATGTTTGATTATGCAAACCTAAGAAGACCAATGGTTTTCTTTGCCTATGATTTAGATAAGTATACAAATGATTTAAGAGGAGCTTACTTTAGTTTACCAGAAGTGGCACCAGGTCCAGTGGTAAAGACTACTGAAGCAGTTATTGAGTCTTTAGAAAATATATCAAAAGTAAAAGAAGAATATAGAGAAAAAGAAGAAGCGTTCTATAATAAATTCTGTCACCTAGATGATGGATACGCAGCTAAGCGTGTTTATGAGACAGTATTTAAATAAAATATAAAATGGATTTAATGGAGGAGAAATAAATGAAAGCAGTAATTTTAGCAGCAGGCATGGGAAGTAGATTAGGAGATATAACTAAGGAAATTCCAAAGGCTTTATTGCCAGTTGAGAATACAACTTTATTAGGAAGAATATTAAATGATATTAAAGCAATAGAAAGTGTTGAAGAAATCTTAATAATAACAGGCTATAAATCAGAAAAAATAAGTGAATATGTTAGTGAAAATTTTTCTGAATTAAATATTACCTTAAGATATAATGCAGAATACAATACAAGTAATAATATTTACTCAGTTCATCTTTGTGAAGAAGAATTAAAAGACGGATTTATATTATTTAATTGTGATATTATATATAATCCATTAATATTAAAGGATATTGATAAAACTAATGAGAGTTTTATGATTGTAAACACAAATATAGTTTTAGATGAAGAAGAAATGAAAGTAAAAGTAGATGGTAATAGAATAGTAGAAGTAAGTAAGAAAATAGCACCTAAAGAAGGCTTTGGCGAATATATAGGAATTTTAAAATTTGAAAAAAATGAAGCACAAGCTACATTTGAAGAAATAAAGAGACTTGTTAATAATGGAGAGGTTAATATTTATTACGAAGATGCAATAAATAATATACTTACTAATATTAAAGTTAATGCAAAAGGAGTAAATGAATTTAAATGTACTGAAATAGATACTGAAGAAGATTATAAGAGAGTACTAGATAGTATAGTACAATTTAACATAAAATAAGAATAAAGAGGCGATTACGTTGGAAAATAAGTTTCAATTACCAAATCTACTTAAAGTTGAACGAAACGTTATTAGTGATATAAAAAGTATTTTAAAAGAAGAAAATATTAAATATTCTAAGTATATATTTGTTATTGATGAGAATCTAATTAATGTTTATAAGGATAAAATAGATTGTATAATTAACCAACTAGGAGAAGATAATTATATTTTCTGTGTCACTGATAATAGTATAAAGGAAGTTAGTAAGTTAAATGAAAAAGTGTTTAATTTTAAGGCAGATTTAATAATAGGATTTGGTGGAGGTAGAGTATTAGATATATGTAAGTACGTTTCTTTTATGAGTAGAGTTAAATTTATTAGTATGCCAACTGCTTTAGCTCATGATGGAATAGCATCACCTATAGCTGTTCTAAAAGATAAAACCGGAATTACAAATAGTTGTGGTTGTGAACCCGCTACTGCAATTTTAATTGATTTGGATATAATTAAAAGTTCACCTCTTATATTAAAACAATCAGGGGTGGGAGATTTAATATCTAATATAGTGGCATTGAAGGATTGGAAATTGGCAGAGAAATATAATGGTGAACGCATCAATGACTTTGCTGTAATGCTATCTAAAAGTTCAATTGCTTCTATAATAACTAGAGAAGAAATGTCATTGGATGATTATAAGTTTTTAGAGACTTTAAGTTATGCATTAATAATGAGTGGAGTAGCTATGGAAATGGCAGGTACTAGCAGACCTTGTAGTGGCTCAGAACATATGATTAGTCATTCCATTGATTACATATTAGGTGGTAGGGCACCCCATGGAATTCAAGTGGCCTTGGGTACAATAATTTCCTTAATGCTATATAAGGAAGATTATTCAAACATAATAGATATATATAAGAGATTAGAAATTAGTCTTCCTAAATTGACAAGAGAAGAATTTTTAAGGGTTATGGACTATGCACCTGAAACACGAAAAGGTAGATATACTATCTTGGATACAATTGATGATAAAAAGGTGTATGAAAATATCTATGAAGAATTATCTCGTATGGAAATATTTTAAAGATGAGGGTTGTTATAGACAACCCTCTTTAAGAATTTTCATAAAGTTTACAATAGTAGTTGTAAAGTAAATTCAATATTGTACAATTATGTTAAAGAGTTAGGAGACGAAATGATATGAATATAGTTAAAACATTAAAGAAGGTAGTATTCTTTTTTGTAACATGTGTTTATAAAAGTCTTTATAAGCATATAAAGGTTGATGAAAAGACAATACTATTTGTGGCTCACTTAGGTAGAGGCTATTTGTGCAATCCAAAGTATATATATGAATATATGCAAGAGAAAGGGAAATTAAATGACTTTAAATGTGTTTGGGCATTAAAAAATCCAAATATAGAAATTCAAGGTGCCAAGGTAATTAAGTATAGAGGTCTTAAGTATTTTTATTATCTTGCAAAATCTAAGTTTTGGGTAATAAATTCTAAACTGCCTGAGTACTGCATAAAGAAGAAAAATCAAATATATATTCAATGCTGGCATGGGACCCCTTTAAAGAGATTGGCCCACGATATTTCTGTTGCAGAGGAAACAACATTTTTTAGATCCAAGCAAACTAGAGATGAGATGTTAAAATCTTACGATATAGATGTAGCTAGATATAATTATTTACTTTCCCCTAATAGACATTCTACTGAAAAATTTATGAGTTGTTTTAATATTGAAAGAGAAAGAGTAATTGAAACTGGATATCCAAGAAATGATTTTTTAGTTAATATAACTGAAGAGAAAATAGTGGAGATTAAAAATAGACTAAACATACCTGAAGATAAGAAGGTATTATTATATTGTCCAACTTGGAGGGATAATAAGTTTAATGATAAAGGTTATTATTTTGAGCTAAAAGTAAACTTTAATATGTGGCATGAAAACTTAGGAAATGATTGGGTAGTAATTTTCAAACCACACTACTTAATTGCTAATAAGTTTAATTCTAAGGGTTTAGAGGATTTCCTATATATCTTCCCGGAAAATTATGATATTAATGAATTATATGTAGTAAGTGATATTTTAATAACGGATTATTCAAGCACATTTTTTGATTACTCTATTTTAAATAGACCTATACTCTTCTATATGTATGATAAAAAAGAGTATGAAGAGGAGTTAAGAGGTTTTTATTTAGACGTAAACAAGGATTTGCCAGGACCAATATTTGAAAATGAAAATAAGTTAATAGAAGCAATAAAAGATAAGAACATATTTGAAACTTATAAGGATACTCTTCAGAAATTTATCGATCAATACCATGAGTTTGAAGATGGACATGCTTCTCAGAAGGTGTTTGAGAAATTAATCATAAAGGAAAGATTAAAATGAAAAATATAATAGTGTACTGTATATTGGCTGTGGTGAATTTAGTAACATATCCTCTTAAAGTGAAAAGTAATAAAATTACCTTCATATGTTATTGTAGTGATAAATTGAAGAGGGATTTTAAACTTATTTCAAAAAAATTAGAGAAAGAGAACTCCTATGAATTAGTGTATATACTCACTAATTATGAAAATTCACTAAAGGGAAATATAGCATATTTATTTAATTGTATGAAGCAAGTGTATCATGTAAATACATCAAAGGTAGTGCTTTTAGATTATAATAATTTTGTTGTATCTAATTTTAAAAAAAAGGAAGTAAAAGTAATACAAGTTTGGCATGCTTGCGGCGCTATTAAAAAATTTGGTAATGATATAGAGAGAGAATATCCAATAAAAAATTATGACTATGTTTTAGCTACTTCTGAAGAGTGGAAAAAACATTACTCAACTGCCTTTGGGGTTAGTGAAGATAGTGTTCTCCCTATAGGAATTCCTCTAACGGACAATCTTTTTTCTAAAGAAAAGATGAGAAAGTACAAAAGACATATGCTTAAGAAATTCCCAACTATAAAAGGGAAAAAAGTTATAGTCTATGCACCTACATTCAGAGGAGACCCAATATATGATATAAAATATCAAGAAATAAATTTGCAATACTTAAAGGAACAATTGGGAGATGAGTATGTAATAATATACAAGCTTCATCCTTCCTTGGGAGACAGAGTTATTGCTAATGATGAAAGTATTATTGATGGAAATGGTGAAAGTATAAAAAGATTATTTTCCATTGCAGATTACTTGATTTCAGATTATTCATCAGTGATTTTTGATTTCTCAATAATGAAAAAGCCAATGATATTCTTTGTACCAGATTTGGAACAATACAAAAAAGAACGTGGAATATATATGGACTACGAAGAAACTATGCCAGGCTTTATCTGTAAAACTGAAGAAGAAATAGTACAGGCTATTTTAAGCGAAGTTTATTATTCTGATAAAGTAGAAGAGTTTAAAAATAAATACTTTAAATATCAAGATGGTAAATCCACTGAAAGAGTAGTGGAGCTAATAGTAAATTTATGTAAGGGGGTCAGACCCCAATGAAAAATTTTCCAGGGGGTCTGACGCCGAGGAATATTATTCCAATTTAAAGGGGCTTTCGCAAAAT
>NZ_DLNT01000036.1:0-8105 GCF_002477055.1 Clostridium sp. UBA7503 | reverse complement strand
CTGCCAGGAATAGAAAAAAATTTGGAGAGACATATATGAAAAGTAAGTTAAAACGAAAGAGTATAGTTTGCGCTACAGCAGTAGTAATCACTGTTTTATTGTACTGTTTTTTTTATTGGCAAAATAATGGTTTAATGATAACGGAATATGATTATATTAATGAAAAAGTAACAGCAGATACTGATGGATATACGATCATTCAGATATCTGATTTACATAATAAGAAATTTGGAACGGATAACAAGAAGCTTATAGATAAGATAGCAGAAGAAAATCCAGATATGATTGTAATAACTGGGGATATAGTTGATAGTAAACATACAGATATTAATGTTGCTATATCATTTGTTGAGAATATTGTTGATATAGCTCCTGTGTATTATGTTACAGGAAATCATGAGTGTTATTTAAGTAAAGATGATTTTAAAAAGTTAGAAGAAAATATGAAAAATAAAGGAGTACATCTGCTTGATAATGACTATGTATCAGTAAATGATAATTTTTATTTAATGGGTATTGAAGACCAGAATTTTAGTATATATGATAATGCAAATATATTAGATAATACATTAAATGATATGATGAAGAATGTACAAAGTGATGCCTTATGTATTTTATTAGCCCATGAACCACAGCAATTAGATAATTATGCAAAGAGCAATATGGATTTAGTATTGAGTGGACATGCACACGGAGGCCAGTTTAGAATACCATTTACTGATATTGGAATAGTTGCTCCTGACCAAGGATTTTTCCCCAAATATACAGCGGGTGAGTATGAGAAAGATAACACTTATATGTATGTAAGTAGAGGACTAGGAAACAGTATTATACCTATAAGATTATTTAACAGACCTGAAATTGTAAAAGTGATATTGAAAAATAAAGAATAACCTAGATAATATAGGAGTGCCTAGTATTGCAATTGATAATGTAAGTTTTACTTATCCAGGAACTGTTAAAAGAAGCTATAGATAAAGCAGATTTTCAGGTTTCAAAGGAAAAAGTTCAAGATGGTTATGATACCATGCTATCTAGAGAATTTGATGATATAGATTTATCAGGTGGGCAATGGCAAAGGCTAGCTATAGCTAGGGGNNTTTTTACAAGGATAGTAATATGATAATTTTAGATGAACTTACAGCGGCCATAGATCCTATAGAAGAGATTAAAATATATAAGAAGTTTAAAGAGATGTCCAAGGATAAAACTGCTATAATCGTTACTCATAGACTTGGTTCTGCTAAGATTGCAGATAGAATAGTAGTTATGGACAAGGGCGAAATTGTACAAGTAGGTACCCATGATGAACTTATAAGATTAGATGGAAAGTATAGTGAGATGTATGAAGCTCAAAGTAAATGGTATCTTTCGGAGCAGGATGAAAAGGCAGTTTGATTTAAGGGGTTCAATGCAAAATATATCATGAGTAATAATAATTTAAATTAAGAAAATATACAAAGTAACTTTAGATATATTGATGCTTAGTTAAATAGTGTATTCAGAAGTACTTTATACATAAACAACTTTAAATAGAAAATATGACCAAATATGGTTATTGTAATATTTGTCTTATTTCGGTATTATATAGAACAGAAGCCTTGATGGATTTTATACTAAAAGTAATCAGGATTATTATATGTGTGCACGCGTGGTAGGAAAGTTGAAATACTTAAATATTAAAAATCGAGGAAGATTGTAAAAATGTAAAAAGGTATAATGAATTAAATGATTCTGTTAAGCTGATATGAAAAAATAGCTTAATATTTCATAGAATTACTCGCTCTTTGAAAATTATATAGGTTTGGATAATTTATTGCATGGCAAACAAGCCTATGGTAAATAGGATTTTTGTAGGCTAATCAAAGATATTAAAAAAGGTGTTAAGCAGCTACAAACCAAGACTTCTTGTTTAAATCATCAACAGTCATGCCAGCTACTTCGGCAGGAATATAACCATTTAGAGAACCGTGAGGTCTAATAAAATTATAGTGAAAGATAAATAAATATATTAGGTTATTGGCTTTTTCAAAAGAATTAAATCCCTTCTTAGCCTTATACCAAGCTTTAAAGGTTTTGTTAAATGATTCTATTAGATTATTAGTTATGTCGTTAGACATTGGCTTTACAGCAACATGTTTTGTGTTGCTTAATAGCTTGGCTGCTTGGTTATATGAAGGTAATCTATCTGTTATAGAGTTAGTAGGTGATCCAAATTCTTTCGCTTGATTTATTAGTGTAAAAGCTGATTCCTCGCTACGCGATTTTGTTAGGTGGAATGCTAAAATAAATCTAGTTTCAAAGTCTATTGCAAGCCACAAATAGTAACGTTCACCATTAATGAATACAATTGTTTCATCAGCATGCCAATCATCTAAATTCAGGTCTAAAAATTCTTTAAACTTGTCAGCCTTATTTTTAAAGAATGGGGCAAATTTGTTAGTCCAACTGGCTATTGTTACATGAGAAACTTTGATACCCTGCGTAACCCAAAGGAACTGAGCTATCGCTCTAGTAGATGAGTTGTTAAGAAAGTATAAAGTCAAAGCTGTAAGTATTATATTTAGTGAGAATCTCATGCCCTTCATAGATATTGATCCAGTAATTAGCTCGCTAGAGGCTGAATCAATACTAGTATTGTGATATTGAACAATAACATGATTACATTTCTTGCTACCACATTTATATTTATTATAATGCTTATATTGATGATGTAAATAAGTTGCTCTGCCACACTTAGGACATTTAGGGTATAGTGATTCCTTTTTTACACTGACGGAGTCTGGGGCAAATTGACGCTTGCACTTTTTACATTGATATTTTTGATTAGCCTGCTTGTCCAATCCAAACTTATATAATTGATCAGAGTGACAGCGAGGACATTTTATAACTGTTTTGTTCATTGTTCTTCTCTCCTTTTCTTGGGTGATAATTAGTCTTTTGCAAACCTATTATATTTCCAAGGGTTGAGAAGTGCAATGTTCATATAACTTAACAGAACGAACACAATAAAAGGGGGATTTAGAAATGAAAATATCTAGACCACTTACTCAGTTGGGAGATGAGGCTAGGGGTTTATGGAGCCCTGATTCTGTATAATTTGAAATAATATTAAATTAATGTACTTAATTAAACCGAATATAAAGTAAATATTTGAGAAAGTATTTACTTTATATTCAATCTAAGAAATATGAACTAATCATATTAGTACAGTATAGTATAAGTTTTAAAACAATTATTATAAGGAGGTAACCATGTTAAAAATTGAACTTAAAAGAGCTTTTAAAAGAAAAACATTTTTATTTGCATTATTCGTAGGTATTATATTTTGCATATTAGATAATATAGAAGCTAATTATTATAATATAATTAGCTCTTATTCAGGTTATAATAACTATTTTAATGAATTTTTAAAATCAGCTGTATTATCTCCCTATGATTCCTTCACTTTATTTCATTTAACACCATTATCAAACATTTTTATGATGATGATTCCTATTTTGTCGGCTATTTCATATAGTGATTCATATCTTGAAGATGTAAATAGTGGATTTTTAAAAAATGTACTATCAAGATGTTCAAAGCGTAAATATTTGCAAAGTAAGTTTTTAGCTAATTTTATCATCTCAGGAATCACTATTTCAATACCATTACTTATTGAACTCTTATTACTTTTGGCAACACAACCTAATATAAAGCCTGAAAAACTGTATAATGCAATATATATTGGAAGTCTAAATTTAGATATGTATTTAAATCAGCCACTGCTATATACATTAATTTGGATATTTATATCATTTATGTTTGCAGGGGTAATTTCGAGTATTGCACTTGGGTTTAGTATAGTTATTAGGAATAAGTTTGTTGTGCTTATATCACCATTTATAAGTGTAATGGTGATACATCTATTATTCGATATGATTGGTCTTCGACAATATAGCGTTCTAGACTTTTTATATTTACCTAGTATGGCTATAAGCTCTAAGCCTATTGAAATGTTTATAACTTTTATTGTAATGCTAATGGTAACATATTTGCCATTTTACTTTGGAGGAAAATCAAATGAATCTTTTTAAAAAGGGGAATTACATTTCATCAAGGGAACTATATACGATATTAATTTTTTGTATAATAATTTTTATTATATCTCTTTATAACCCTTTATATAATATGAAAAGTGTATTGAATTTAGCTATACATGATGGCTATGAATTATCAAATTTTGATATTTTGCATGCTTTTAATGGATGGGGATTAATTAGTAAATCTAGCTATATGATACTAATAATTCCTATTTTTTCTGCATTAATAATATACATTGTTGATTATAATAATAGTTTAATAAGAAGGATAAGGCATAAGAGCAGAAATAGGCTATGGAATAAAAAAATAAGATTAATACTGATTTCAGCTTTTTTATTGAGTACTCTTTTAGTAATTGGAGGTTATCTAGTTAGTGGAGTATTTTTGAAAGGATATAATAATACATGGAATACTAAATTAGGTCTTCCTTATTTTGTATATGGAAATACAGAAATATGGAGTAGCTTATCAAATTTATTGGTAACATATAAAGTATTATTAGTCTTTTGGATTACAACATTCTTGGGATTGTGCTTTATTGGAATCTTTATTTGCACCTTTCAGTTATTTATGCGTAATGTATATGTTTATTTGATGGTATTAGTTATAGTACTTGGAGAGGGGAGTAATTTATTTAACTTCAAGATATTAGAGAGTATCGTGATAAGTCGAAATAAATGGATAAATCCTAGTAGCCTTATCGCTAATAATATATGTTTCTTAGCTGGCTTTCTATTACTTTATTTCTGGGGTAAGTATATAAATTCTGAAAGAGATGAAGGACTTGAAAAAAAATATTAGAATGTGTGGTGAAAGACATTGAGTAGTTTAAAGATTATAATGTCTTTAATAAAAAGAGATATAAGGACAAGTAAGAGATCTATTTCAATTAAGTTTGGCACTTTTTTCACTATATTTATAGCATATGTTTTGCTTGTTATATACCATCGTTATAATTATGAAATAGTTAATACTAACAGTTTAATTTTTGAAATTTTTAAGGGCTGTACATATATAGAAAGTTCAACAGGACTTAGTACATCAGGTTTCAAATTTCCAATAATTTGGCTATTTATAAATAGTTTTATAATTTATGCAGTGGGTAATTATTTCTATGAAGATATAAAAATAAATGGTAAATATGTGTTGATTCGAGTGAAAAAAATGCAATACATATATATAGCTAAAATAATATGGAGTATAGTTATGATTATTGCCTATTATGTTATTTTGTTACTTATAAGTGCTATGTTAGGTTACTTGTTCCGTACAGATATATACAAATACATAGACCCTAATTATTTTAAAATAGATACTATAGATTTAATTAAAAATGTATTTGTATTATATACTCTAACATCTATATCGCTAGTTGTTATTTTTATAACATTAACACTTAAGATAAAGCCTGTATATGCTTTTCTTATAGATATTGTATTGTGTGCATCATCTATATTCGTAGAGAGCAAATTTTTTATAGGTCAGCATAGTTTATTAATTAGGCATACTCCCTTTGATTTGGTTCACAATTTTACTATGTATGATTCAATTATATATAATTTAATAATAACTACTTGTGTCATTGCAATAGGATCTGCTTTAGCATCTAAAAAAGAGGTATTTTAAGGAGGTAAAAATGGGACAATCATATATTGAAATTAAAAATGTTACTAAAACGATAAATGGAAACTTGATTCTAGATAATATTACTTTAAATTTAGATAGAGGAAAGGTCTACGGTATAAAAGGGAAAAATGGCTCTGGAAAAACAATGCTATTTAGGGCTATTTGTGGATTTATTAAAACAGAAGGTTCTATAACAGTCAATGGTAAATCTATTGGAAAAGATGGAGGCTACCCAGATAGTGTAGGAGTGTTACTAGAAAATCCAGGCTTTTTACCCAATTATTCTGGATTTAAGAACTTAAAGTATTTGGCTGAAATAAACAAGAAAATAAATGACGAAGACATTATTAATATTTTAAAAGAAGTTGGTTTAGATCCACATGAAAAAAAGTCATTTAGAAAATATTCACTAGGGATGAAGCAAAAACTTGGTATTGCACAAGCAGTTATGGAAAATCCAGATGTAGTAATTCTCGATGAACCAACAAATGCATTAGATGAAGAATCAGTGAAGAAGATAAACTCTATGATAAGGAAGTTAAAGAATGATAATAAATTAGTATTTATATCTAACCATAATCGTGATGAGCTAGAAATGATCTGTGATGAAATATACTCTATAGAAAATGGTAAAATATATGATCATGTAATTATGAGTGAGGAAAATATCAATGAAAAAAAGAACTAAGATGTACATTGGAATAAGTGTTATTTTCATTATCATATTAGGGTTTTGTTATTCCTATCACAGAGTTAATTTAGGTATACCACGTGAGTATAATCTTCAAAAATATAGCCAAGGAGAAGCTGTTAAGTTAGAAGATTTTGAAATAACAGGAGATGGCATTACTAAGTTAGAAGGTAGCGACGAATATAATCCAGGGCAATCTAGGTACTCATATATAGTAGATTTAACAATAAAAAATATAAGTGATGAAGATAAAGACATAAAATCATTTTATCTTCATAGTTTTCTTATAAATAAAAGTGATTTCATTAAACTCAGTGTGCCACAAGAAGCAGTGGAGGGTAGTCCTGAGGTTGAGGCTGTGCTGAAAAGCCAAGAAGAAATAAATATAAAATTAACATTTGAAACCTCACAAAATTCTAAAAGTGATATTTTTGAATATTATTTTTCAAAAGAATTATATATAAATGACATTAAAAGTGATTTAGAAAACTTAAAGTTTCATGAAAAATATATTGAATTAAATATGGGAAAATAGATTATTATAATGGAGTAAATAATGAAAAAGAAATGCTTGAAAAAAAAAGATTATTTTAATTGCAATAATAGGGATAATGTTTATAGTATTGGGCTTAACCCATATTGTAAAACAATTTAGATATGTAAATACTTCTAAGGATTTGTCATCAATTGAAATCAATGAAGAATTCTTTAATAGTATGAATGAAAAAGAATTATTGCATTATAAAGTTATAAATTCTATCGATTTTTTTGAAACTGTTGAAGGTGAAATATATAACTTGGGGTTTCCTATTACAGATAATGGTACAACTAAATATATTATTGATATAAAAAATAATCGTAGTTTAGTTCATGAAGAAACAAGTAATAAAAATAGTGATACAATTTTTAATAATGATGGTTGTATAGAGTTCTATAATACAGATAAAATTTATAGAAAAATAAGGACGTCAACAGATGAAATTGCACCTAATAGTAATGTAAAAGTTTCGGATTTAAATAAATTGATGCCTAAACAACGCTATAAAGATGGAGATGTATTATGCAGAAGTACTAACTTAACTTTGGGAGTTTCTAACAGTATTTTAGATGAAACTTATTTAGGAAAATATATGGAAGATTATGATTCCTGGTCAATTGAATGAAATGAAGAATTTATTGGCAGACAATGTACAAAAATTTCAGGGAAAAAAGGTCTTGTAGATCATATATCAAAATCAGAAAAGTACACAGCGCTAATTGATACGGAGACTGGTATTGTATTAAAATATGATGAGTTGACTTCTGAGGATGAAGCAGTTGTTGGATTTGAAACAAAGTCTATTAAGTTCAATGAAGAATATGATTTTGAATTATTTGACTTATCAACTGAAGGTTATACTGAAAAAGTCTTTGAAAAGAAAAAATAGAGTTACAAATTTAAAAGTTTTTTATAGTAATAATAGTATTAGAAAATGGATGATACTTTGAGACTAGAATATCAATTGTTCATGGTTTTCTATGTAGTAATGTAGATGATATATGTGGAGAAATGGATTTAACTAAAACAGAATACAACTTTATTAAAAATTATTTAGGTAATATAGAATATAATTCATATGACAAGTTAATTCAATTATGTGATGTATTGGCTCTTCCATCAGGATTTTGCTTAATAGAAAAAAGGATGGTTGATGTGGTTATGAGA
>NZ_DLNT01000042.1:0-14780 GCF_002477055.1 Clostridium sp. UBA7503 | reverse complement strand
TGGCTCGATAGCTCAGTCGGTAGAGCAGAGGACTGAAAATCCTCGTGTCGCTGGTTCGATTCCTGCTCGAGCCACCAAGAATCTAGATTTTATAATCTAGGTTCTTTTTTTATTGGGTTTTTATAACTAGTATATGACATAGTATAAATCAATTAAATTTTATTTATTTTAGTGTTTTGGATAATTATTCTATTAATATAAAATATAAGAATACGATAATTAAGTAATGGAGTTTGATAGGGGTGAGAGTATTATGGTAGATAGAACATATCTTGATACTGAAAAACTTACAATTTATGAAAATAGGAAAGTTAAGAAGCTAAATAAATCAAATTTAATTGATGATGATTTAAATAATAACAAGAATAAAAATTTTAAGGAACAATTAAATAAATTTAAAAAGCAACAAACTAAAGATAATATAAAAAAAGTAGACAAAGATAATGAGCCAGAAGAAGATATTATAGTGGCCGAAAGTCTAATTGATTTAATGAATGAGAATAGAATAATAACTGAAGTTGTAAGAGAAAAGTTATTAAATAATCCAGAAATAAGAGATTATATAGATAAAGAAGAAGAAATTTTAAATACCATTATAAATAAATAAGGGGGATAAGCAAAATGAAAATAAATGCAATGGGAATAAACATATCACAAAATAATAATATTAACAAAACAAGTGCATTGTTTAAAAATATTAAGATAGATGAAGAGGACAAAGAAAGTAAAAGTTTGAAATTCAATAATAAAAATAATCAAAATGAGCTACTTAATAATTTTGAAAAGATAAAGCAAGAATTGCTACACCAAAAGGAAGCTTTAAGAGAAAAACAGATGAGTCCAGAAGAAAAAAAGTATAAAATTGAAGAAATAAATAGTAAAATTCAAGAGGTAGAAGCTCAAATACAACAATTATTAATGAATGAGAAGCAAAAAGAAATAGACAAGAAAAAAGAGGAACTTGAAGCAAAAAAAGTAGAAGCAGAAAAGAATAAAGTAAATGAAGATGAAGTAAAGGATGGAGTTATAATATCTGCTAGTTTGAATGAACTTATAGAGATAAGTCATTCTACAGAATACATAAATAGATTAAAAGATATAAAAAATAGATTAAAAGTTGAATCGGGATATATTAAGCCAAATGAAAATTCTAATTCATATAATAATAAAAAATTAACTAGCTTAAGTAAAAGTATATTGAATATAGAATCTAAGATATCCAATGAGATAGGAAATATAAATAAAAATGCTAATAGGATGAAGGATAAAATTAAGAATGAAATTGATAAATTAGAAAACAATGAAAATGAAGAGAAAAAAGCTGAAGAAGAATTACAAAAAAAATAAATATAAATATAAATGTAGATGGGTTATACAAGTAAAACTTATCTACATTTTTTTATAAATATATATTTTATATAGATTTTTACAAAATTATTTCGTAAATAAATTGTAATGTATTTGTAATAAATTTACTAATTAAACTATGTTAAAATTAAACATGTAGTAAATAAAAATAAATATATTCAATTTAAACTAAATATATTCATAGATTAGAAATAAACAGTAGATGTTTATAGATTAAATAGGGGGTAAATTAATGATTTTAAAAAACAAATTAATAAAATCTAGGTTTATACTGACTATATTCAGTATAATTTTTATATATAATATTTTAAATTTCAATATAGCAAGTGCAATAGATAATAAATATAACATAAATTTAAAGGCTTCTTATGGGGTAGATGGAAGATATAAAATTAATAGTAAAACTCCTATCAATTTAGTGATTACTAACAATGGGGTGGAGTTTCAGGGGAAGGTACAAATTGAAACATTGGTTCCAGATACAAATAAATATGATTTAAATACTGAAAGTATAAATATTGCTGAAAATACAACTAAGAGCTTGTGGTACAACATAAATATTGTGAATAAGTTTAAAGTAAGGTTAATTACAGATAACAATGAAGTTATACATGAAGAAACAATCAATGTTAATAAAGGGAGATTAAATGATGGAGATACATTAGTAGGTGTATTGACTGATGATTTTAATGGTTTAAATTATATATCTAATATTAATGTCAATATGAATAATAATCCTGATATTGGGAATAAAAAATTAATTCCAGTTAGTATATCAGAAGAAGTTATAGAGAAAAATTCTAAGTCTTTAGATGTTATTGATATAATAATTATAAATAATTATGATACGTTAAAATTAACAGAGGATAATATAACTAATTTAAATCAATGGATATTTAATGGGGGAATTTTAGTAGTTGGTACGGGAGAGAATTATAAAAAAGTTATAGGTGGTATTAATAATAAAATTATAAATGGTACTTTTTCTGAAGCTATACCACGGGACATGAGTATTGGAGAAAGTAATGTAAATGTATTAGCAGTGAAAATGAATATCGAAGATTCTATGAGCTTGTTTGAGGATAATAATTTTATAAGCAAGGTTATTAAGAAAAATGGACAGATTATTGTATTTCCCTGGGATTTAGCTACAGAAAAGATTTCAAAGTCAAGTGAAAATAATTTAGTATGGGGAGAAATAACATCAGATTTTAATAATAAAATTGATAATGGTCGAGAAGGGTTTTGGAATTTTAATTCATTATTAAGTACAGTTAAGGATATAGGTCTGCCATCTTTTCAGCTTATGTTAATACTTTTTATAATGTATATATTAATTATAGGTGTACTAATCTATATTGTATTGAAGAGACTAAATAAAAGAGATTATGTATGGTTATTAATACCTATAATATCTATTGGGTTTACAGTTCTTATATATTTTATAGGCAGTAATTCAAGGGTTCAAGACATTATAGCTAATAAAATAAATATTGTATCAGTAGATTTAGATGGACAGACAAAGATCGAGAGTTATTTAGGGGTGTTAACAGCCAAAAGTAGAAAAGTAGTAATAGAAGAACCAGAAAATATAAATCTAAATCTCATAGAAAATACCAATGACTATTATAGATATAATAATAATTATAATAGCAATGAAAATGCAACTATGAGATTAAATATGATAAAAGAAGGGGATAAAACATACTATAATTTTGATGAAGTGTCTTCATTTAGTCCGGAAGTTTTTCAGGTTAGTAATTTTAATACTACCTTTGAACCTTTGGAGCAGGAATTGAAATTTTATAGTGGTAAGCTAACGGGATATATTACTAATAACTTAGGGTGTGATATTAAAAAGTTAATGGTTATGACTCC
This sequence comes from Clostridium sp. UBA7503, assembly GCF_002477055.1. Lineage (NCBI taxonomy): Bacteria > Bacillati > Bacillota > Clostridia > Eubacteriales > Clostridiaceae > Clostridium > Clostridium sp. UBA7503. The sequence goes on along the minus strand of NZ_DLNT01000042.1, from coordinate 11,534 downwards.
GTATAAAATATGGGATTTGGGAAGTTTAGCCAATGGTGAAAAGATATCTGTAGAGGATAGTGGTAAATTTACTTCTGCATTAAATATGTGTGAAATAACTAATAAAATTAGAGATGATAATTATAATAATAGTAATAAAAATAAAGATAATAAAAAGTATGAGTTAAGAACTTGTGAGTTATTGGACTATTTATATAATAACTCTATGTATGATAATAATAAAAATACTTCTAAACTAATTGCGGTTACAGAAAAGGAAGTAGAATATGAATTAAAAGTAAATGGTAAAACTCCTCTGAATAAAAATGATACTATATTCATAAATGATATAAATATAAGTTATAAGTCAGAAGATGGCACTATAGAATATCCATATGGTTATTTTGTACCATATATAATAGAACAAAGTAATGTAGATGGACATTATGACCCTAATGAAAGAACAATAAGTGGAAACTTAGAATTAATACTTAGTTATCAATTACAAGAAGATGATGTAGTTATAGAAAATATTAATTTTCAAAAAAATTACTCTCAAGGTAGTTCCAAAATGAAGGGTGAATATAAAATTTACAATTACAAAATTAAAGATTATGAAGTATTAAATTTTGATGACGAGTTAAGTTTAACTAACATAGAAGACTACATCTTAGATGGAAATATTAAAATTAAAATTCATGGTAATAATGAAGAGTGGACTAGAATTCCAGATATTTCTGTGAAGGGTAAGGTGAAGTAGATGTTAACTATAATAAATCTTGAAAAGTTTTATGGTAAATATAAAGCAGTTAATGGATTAGATATGCATCTAAAAAAAGGGGATATATTTGGATTTATTGGTCCTAATGGAGCAGGAAAAAGTACAACTATGAAAATCATTGCTGGGCTATTACCTGCTGATGGTGGAGAAATATATGTAGATGGGATAGATGCTTTAAAGGATAATAAAAAGTTAAAAGAAAAAATCGGATATATGCCTGATTTCTTTGGGTCTTATGAGAACCTAAAAGTTATAGAGTATATGGAGTTTTATGCATCTATTTATGGAATTGTAGGAAAAGAATCAAAAAATTTGATAATGGATTTACTAGAATTAGTTAACTTAGAAGAAAAAAAAGATGCCTATGTAGACGGATTATCTAGAGGGATGAAACAAAGACTTTGCCTTGCAAGAAGTTTAGTTCATAACCCAGAGCTGTTAATTCTTGACGAACCAGCTTCAGGAATGGATCCTAGATCTAGATTTGAGATGAAGGGTATTTTAAAAAATCTCAAAGACATGGATAAGACAGTTATCATAAGTTCTCACATACTCTCTGAAATGAATGAAATTTGTACATCAGTTGGAATTATAGAAGAAGGTAATTTGATATACTCCGGTGGTATAAATAACTTACTAAGCAGAATGAGTAGTAATAATCCATTAAAAATAATAGTAAGAGATAAAGTTAAGGAGTCAAAGGTTATACTTAGTGAACTTCCATATATAACAAGTATAAAGGAAAATTCAAAAGAACTTACAGTATTTTTTAATGGAGGAGAAATAGAAATATCTAATACTATTAAGGCTTTGGTATTAAAGGATATACCTATTGTTTCTTTTACTCAAGCAAGTGAAAATTTAGAGGATGTATTCATAAAGATTACTGAAAAGGAATCGAAGTAGGGGGAAAGAATTATGAAAATTAATCCTATATTGAAGAATGAAAGCAAGGTAGGAGTTAGAACCTTCAGATTTAATTTAATGGTTATGTTATATGTAGGCATACTTTCAATAGTAGCTATGTGGGCTTATTTTATTATAAATAGTGATAAATATGGTATAGGAATAGATTTAAGCAAATTTACAATGCTAAGTTTTGCCTTAGCTTGTGGGCAAGCGGTGCTATTGATGTTTATAGTGCCAGTACTTACAGCTACATCAATCACAGGAGAAAGAGAAAGGCAGACATTAGATATTTTACTTTCAACTAATTTGTCACCTATGAAAATAGTTTTAGGAAAATTAATGTCAACTGTAACAAAAGTTGCTTTATTAATTATTAGCACTATGCCAATATATGCTATAAACTTCTTAGTTGGAGGTACTAGTTTTAAAGAATTAATTATATTAACACTATTTTTTATAAGTACAACTATATATGTGGGATCTATAGGGATATTTATGTCTACTATATTTAAGAGTTCAAAATCTTCAACGGTGGCAAGTATATTAACAGTTTTATTTATTGTAATTGGAACTATTATAATAGGTTTTGTTGTTATTAGTAGAGATTATTATTATGCATTATCTAATAATACAATATCAACATTTACAATAAATCTACCATTTTGGTTGTATATTAATCCAACTATTGAGTTTATATATATCCTAATTAAACAGAATGGAATTTTATACTTTGCTCCTGATTTAATAAACTATATGAATTTAAATAAAATATTTGTTATATCTTTAATAAATCAAGGAATAGTAACATTATTGTTAATATTACTTTCAGCATGGAGATTAAATCCAGTAAGAAAATCAATTATTAAGGTGAGAAGATGAACAATATAGATAAACAAATTTCAAAGTTTATAAAGAAGGGTGGAAAAAGAATAAGGCTAAATGTATTTATAGAGAATTTACTAGTGTTACTAATAGTGGCATTAGGTATTTCCTCTATGGCAAGTGTATTAGGGTTATTTATACCCATATACAATTTATTTGAAATATGCTTTACTATATTCACTATATCTACTAGTATTTATATATTTATATATTTGTATAAGCTTAGACCAGATAATAAAAAGGTAGCTCTTAAGCTAGATTCCAAAGGTCTTAATGAGAGATTAATTACTTCATTAGAATTAATAAATAAGGATGATAACTTATCAAATGCACAGAAAGAAAATACTATAGAGGTAATAAGAGAAGTTAAGATTTCAAAAATTACTCCTTTTCATATCAAAAGAAAGAATCTATATAGACTAATAGCTATTTTAACAGTTTTAATTATTATTTTATTTATTCCAACTACTGCTAAAAATCGAGCTAGAGAGATTAGAAAGGTTAAGAAGTTTAATAAAGAAGTAATGGAAAAAATAAAGGTTGAGAAAAAGGATACTAGGGGTAGTGAGGAGTTATTAGAGGATGATAAGCTAGATATAGTAAAGGAATTAGATAAGTCTATAGATGAAATAAAGAAGAGTAAAAGTAAAATAGATACAGAAAAAGCTTTAAATAAGCTAGAAAAAAAACTAGATAATATAGAGAAAAATTTAGAAAGTGTAGATAGTAAAAATAAAATACAGAATATTGTGAAAAAACTAAGCTTAAACAAAGAACAATCAAGTGAAAAATTAGCTATGTTAAATAAAATAGCTGAGGAGTTATCTAAAATTGATAAAATGAAAGAGCTTAGTGAAGCTATAACTTCTCAGGATGAAGAAAAAATTAAAGAAGCTTTAAATAAATTAGGGGAAGATTTAAAGAGTCTAAAAGGCGAAGAAAAGGAAGAAATTTTAAATAATCTTGAGAATATATCTGCCAATATAACAGATGAAAATATAAAAGGTGCATTATCGTCTACAGCAGCATCCGTTAGTAGTGGGAATGTAGATCTTAGTAAGTTAGAAAATGCTTTGATAAGCTTAAATAAGGATTCAATCAATACTGATAATGGAGATAACAGTAATGGTACTGGAGCACAAAGTAATCAAAGTGGGAATGGGACAAATGGCCAAGATAACGGAATGGGAAATGGTAGTGGTTCAGGAAATGGAAGTGGATGGGATACTGGAAATAAAGAAAATGGAGCAGGAAAGCTTAATAATGGTGAAAAAGTATTTCTTCCTAATAGAGGTACAGGTGCTGATGATAACTTAAAAGGAAATATATCAGAAGGTGGTAATTCTCAGAGTATCACTACAGAGAATGGAGTAAACATAGCTGGAGATTCTGTAGACTATGAAAAAATTATTCATGAATATTCTAATAGTGAGATAGTAGGACTTAAAAATAAATCAATACCAAAATCACTACAGGATTTAATAAAAAAATACTTTGAAGAATTAAAATAAAGATGAGGTGGAAAATGGAGATAAATAAACAGTTAGTAGAAGATACTGTAGAAAAAATAAATAAATGTGAAATTGAAATATCTAAAGGTATCATAGGTCAAAAGGATGTAATAAGAAAGGTTTTAATAGGAATTTTATGTGGAGGAAATATACTTCTAGAAGGAGTACCGGGACTTGGTAAAACTCAACTAGTTAAAACTATTTCTATGGTTTTAAAGCTAAGTTTTTCTAGAATTCAATTTACACCGGATCTTATGCCTGCTGATGTAGTTGGAACAAACCTTATTGTTAAAGATAAAGAAGAAACTAAATTTAAATTTGAACAAGGCCCTATATTTGCCAATTTAGTTTTAGCAGATGAAATTAATAGAGCTACTCCTAAGACTCAATCAGCTCTTTTAGAAGCCATGCAAGAAAAAACTGTTACTGTAGGAAGAACCACATATAATTTACCTAATCCATTTATGGTTTTAGCTACACAAAATCCAATAGAGATGGAGGGAACCTATCCCCTTCCAGAAGCTCAGATGGATAGATTTTTATTTAAGTTAAAAGTCGATTTTCCATCCTTAAATGAGTTAAAGGACATTATGGATATTACTGTTACTAATAACAATGTAAATTTGGAAGGTATACTCACAGGTGAAGATATATTGGCTATGAGATCTATTGTAAGAGAAGTACCTATGGCAGAGGCAGTTAAAGAATACGCGCTAAAACTCATATTAGCAACTCATCCTGAAAGTGAATATTCTAATGATTTTGTAAAAAAGTATGTAGAAGTAGGAGCAAGTCCAAGGGGAGCTCAAGGTCTTTTTAATGGTTCTAAGGTGGAAGCTATTTTAAAGGGTAGACTAAATGTGGCTTTTGAAGATATAAATAATATTGCATATGCAGTGTTGAGACATAGAATATTCCTTAATTTTGAAGCAGTATCAGAAGGTATAACTACTGATATGGTTATTAAAGACGTTATTAAAAGTTTGAAGGTTATATAAAATGAACAGGAAATTTGATAAAGAATTTTTTAAAAAGCTAAACAATATTAGTATAAAATTAAATCTTAAGTTATCTAAAGGAACTCAAGGAGGTCGAAAATCTAAAGCTAGAGGAACTTCAGTAGAGTTCTCAGATTTTAGAGAGTATGTCCATGGGGATGATTTTAGAAGGGTAGATTGGAATGCCTATGGAAGATTTGAAAAATTATTTGTAAAACTTTTTATGGAAGAAAGAGAAGGTAACTTTAGTATATTTATAGATTGTAGCAAGTCTATGGATTTTGGTGAATTTAATAAAGGTAACATGGCCTTAAAAATAGCAGCATCCTTAAGTTATATTGCTATTAATAATCTTGATAGGGTAAGAATCGTTGCATTAAGGGAAGAGGGAACGGAACTATTTAATAGGGCAAGGGGAAAAGAATCTTTTATAAAGATTATAGATGGATTAGAAAGCATAGAGTTTAGTGGTAAAACAAACCTAAAATCAACTATAGTAAAAAATAGATTTACTAATATAGGTATGTCTATTCTAATATCAGATTTTTTAATTTCTAATGGAGAAGAAGAGATAGAAGAAATAGTGAAGTATCTTACTTATAAAAAACAACAGGTTGTATTTATACAAATATTATGTGAAAAAGAAAGAAATCCTGGGTTTATGGGAACTAAGAATATTATAGATATGGAAACTAAGGATGAGGCTAAAGTATCAATAACACCAAAGGTATTAAAACTATATAAGTCTAAGATAAAAGAACATGAAGATATGTTAAGAAACGTAGTTAAAAAGTATGGAGGAACTTTTATAAAGGTAAATTCGGAAGATGATATAGAAAAAATAGTTTTAACAGATTTGTTTAATCATAAGCTTTTAGGGTAAGGAGGAAATTTATGAGCTTTTTAAATATATGGCCATTATTTTTTTTATTAACCATACCCTTTATAATTTTATTATATATTTTAAAGGAAAAATCTGAGGATCTCTCAGTATCATCATTAATATTTTGGCAAGAAATTTATAATACATTGGAAGTTAATAGTCCTTTCGAAAAATTAAAGAAAAATATTATGCTATTACTCCAAGTATTGATTACATTACTAATTATATTAGCTCTTATGAATCCATTTATAAGATTTTGGGGTAAGGAATATACTGATTTAATAATAGTAATAGATAACTCAGCTAGTATGTTAGGTATAAATAAGGATGAAACCTGTATCAATAGAGGAAAAGCTATAGCTAAAGAATATATAGAATCTGCTATAAATGGCACAAAGATATCTGTTATTACAGCAAATAAGGATGCGGAGGTATTAGTTACAGCATCAGAAAATAAGGACTTAGTTAAAGATAAAATTGACAGTATTACTAAAAGTCTTAGTCCAGGGGATTTAAAGGGTTCTATAAAATTAATTGAATCAATGACTAAAGAGCTAAAAAATTATGAGGTGTTATTTATAACTGATGAAGAATTAGACATAGGAGATATAAATGGAAGAATAGTTTATTTAGATAAAAACAAATCTAATATATCTATAGATAATATTGCTCATAAAATAGAAGATGGAAAGGTATCAATAATATCAACCATAACAAATAGAGGAAATGATGATTATAGTGGAGATTTTTATCTTTATGGGGAAAAGGAATTACTAGAAGCTACTTCCATAGAATTAAAAAAAGGAGAAGAGATTACACTTAATTTTAATATAGAAGATACTGATATAGATTACTTAAAAGGTGAAATATCAGGAAAGGATGCCATATTAGAAGATAATACATTTTATCATGTAATGAAGAATAATGATGATAAAAAAGTATTGCTTGTAAGTAATAAAAATGTTTTTTTGGAGAAAGCTTTGTCTGTAGTTAGTAAGGCGGATGTAATAAAAACTAATGATATAAGTAATATATCTGAAAAAGATAGATATAATTTATATATTTTTGATGGCATGTTAGGTGAATATATGCCTCAGGATGGTAATATTTTAATAGTTAATCCAACAGAAAATAATTTATTTGGTGTATTAGGTGAACAAGCTGGTGGAGAAGCTGTGGTAGTTAGTGAAGATATACCTAAATACCTTCAGAATATGACTTTTATAGCATCTAAAATAAAGAAGACTGAAATGCCGTCATGGGCAAAGTCTTTAATAAATATAGGAGATAAATCTGTATTATTTCTCGGGAAACATAATAATCAGAAAGTTGCTGTAGTAAATTTTGATTTTCATGATACTGATTTACCACTTAAATCAGAGTTTCCTATGCTTATTGATTATATATGTGAAGAGCTTATAGATAGAAATATAGTTAATAGTAATTATATTGGTGGAGAGGATATAAAAATAAATGGAAGCTTTGCATATGATGAATTAATTTTAACTACTCCCAGTGGAAGAGTGCATACTATAGAGAATGATAGTATATTAAAGGAAAGTTTAGAGCTTGGAGTTTATGCTATAGAAGATAATAATCATAGTTTTAATGAAATATTCTCTATTAATTTTCCATCTATTGAGGAAGGAAATATAATGGAGGATACTATAGAGGATATAGAAGCTAGATCAAATAACAAGGGTAGTATTAAAGGTATGTTAAATATAACACCTTATATAATAAGTTTAATTATGCTTTTAATTATTGTGGAATGGGTTTTGTATAAAAAGGGATATTAAAGTATATATTAAAAATTAATTTTTTATAGCTATATAATCATTAGAAAGGGGGGACTGGAGTGAACTTTGAAATTGAAAAAGTATATTTGTTATTTTTAATACCACTAATTTTCATGGTAATGTACTTGATATCTAAAAAGATTAAATTTAAAGATAAAGGTATTAGTTTTATTAATATAAATAGGTTTATTATTATAACAATACTTATACTTGCTATGTGTAACATAAGTATAAGTATTAAGACAAAGGATTCATCAACCATATTTTTATTGGATTTATCTCATAGTATGAGTAATTATAAAGGTGAAATAAAGGAATTTGTAAAAAGTGCTATAGAAGATTCACCATCAAATAATAAAATAGGAATAGTTACTTTTGGTGAAAATCAAGAAATAGAACAGTTCCTTACCTACTCTAAAAGCTTTAATGATATTCAAACTTCTCCAATTGGTAATACTACTAATATAGAAGAAGCAATAAAATTTTCTTTAAGCATGTTTAAAGATAGTGACTATAAGAGATTAGTTTTAATTACAGATGGAAAAGAAAATCAAGGTGATATATTAGAAACGTCTACTTATTTTAAAGATAATAAAATTGATTTTCAAGTATATAAAGTAGATAGTAAACAAGTAGAAGATGTATATATAGAAGATATAGATATACTTGATAAAGTAGCTATAGGAGAAGAATTTTCTGTAACTGTAAATATTAAATCTAATATTAAGACAAAATCAAAGGTATCAGTATATTCAGGAAGAGAAAAAAAAAGTGAAAAAGAGATTGATATAGAAAAGGGCGATAATATATTTTTATTTAAAGATATTCAACATAAAGGTGGGTTTAAACCATATAAAGTAGTTATAGATCCAGAAAATGATGGAATTTCATATAATAATGAATATACAACATATACTAATATAGTTTCAAAACCAGAGATTTTAGTAATACAAGGAAAAATTGGTGAAGGAAAGGGACTTGAAGAAAATCTAAAGACTATAGGTAGTAGTTATACTATGATAAATCCGAGTACTGCACCTAGATCTATAAATGAACTTATAGAATATAAGGGAATATTTCTTTGTAATACCCATGTAGATGATTTACCTAAGGGTTTTTTAGAAAATGTGGAAAGTTATGTGAAAGATTATGGTGGTGCAGTTATAACTACAGGGGGAGATAATTCTTATGCTCTAGGGGGATATAGAAATTCGGTTTTTGAAGAGATACTTCCTGTTAGCTCTGATAAGAAAGGTAAAAATGAAATTCCGGAGATATCTTTAACGTTGGTATTAGATAGATCTTCTAGTATGCTGTCTTCAGATCAAGGAAGTTTTAGTAAAATTAGTTTGGCAAAAGAGGCTGCAATTAGATCCCTAGATAATTTAAGAGAAACTGATAATATAGGTGTAGTAACTTTTAATACAGAATATAGCTGGGCAGTACCTATGCAAAAGCTATCTAACAAAGATACGGTTTCTGATAAAATTAATGGTATTATAGCTGAAGGTGGAACGTCTATATATTCAGCGCTAAATGAAGCTTATAACAAGCAAAAAGAAAGTAGTGCAAAAATAAAGCATATAATACTATTAACAGATGGACAAGATGGTATGGGAGAAAATGAATATAAAGCTTTAATAAATGATATTAAGAAGGATAAAATGACTTTATCTACAGTGTCTATAGGTACTGATAGTAATAATCAATTGTTAGAATGGCTTAGTAATAATGCTGGGGGGAGGTACTATCATAGTGATATATATACAGATGTACCAAGAATATTTGCAAATGAAATATTAATATCTACTGGGGAATACCTAATAAATGAAGAATTTACTCCTAAAGTATCTGCTCATCATGATATTTTGAATAATGTTATAGATGAAGGGAAATTTCCACATCTTTTTGGTTATGTAGGTACTTCTATAAAAAATACAGCTATAGAGATAATGACTTCTCATATGGATGAACCAGTTTTAGCAGCATGGCAATATGGTATTGGTAGAGTAGTAGCATTTACCTCAGATGTAAATGGACAATGGAGTAAAGATTTATTAGCATTTGAAAAAATACCACAACTTTTTAGTAATATAATATCATGGACAATGATTGATTATGATAGTAGTGGAAATTTAAGTATTACACAGGAAGGAAGTATTGCAAAAGTACAATATGAGACTAACAATCATGAGGATAATAAGAAGGTTAAAGGAGCGTATACCTTTGAAGGAAACACTACGTCAGAATTTGAATTAAAACAAGTATCACCTGGTAAATATGAAGGAAATGTACCTATGAGTGAATTGGGATTCTATAGTTTTAACATTACTGAAGAGTTACAAGGTAAGATTATAGCTAGTCAATTAGGCGGGTTTGCATATCAATATTCTCCCGAATATAAATTTCAAGAACAATCTAATAGTTTATTAGCTTTAGTAGAAGATACTGAAGGAAAAATTATAAATTCTGTAGAGGATATATATGAGATAAAGAGCAATAAAGGCCATACTAAAAGGAATATAACTAATTTATTATTAATAACAGCTATGTTATTATTTTTATTTGATATAACTTATAGAAGGTTAGGTTTAAAGAGGTATATAAATAAGAAGCTCTTTTATAACATTAAAGAAAAGATATATGCAAGTAAAATAGAACAATACAAAGAAGAAAATAATACTCTAAAAGCAAAAAAAATAGGTAGATTAACTAAGAAAAATAAAGAAGAAAAAAATATATTAAAAAAAGAAATTATAAAAACAGACCTAGAAGAAAAAAAGCTAGATATAAAACAGAAAAAAACTAATATAAAGCGTATAAACATATATAAATATAGACTTAATAGGGATAAATACAAAAATCAAAATAGGGGGCTTAACACAGGTGAGTTATTAAAAAAGAAGCGTGAGAGAAATGAAAATTAAAAATATATGTTTAAATTAAAAATGAGCAACCCTTTTATTGTAAGTGAAAGGCTTGCTCATTTTAATTACAGATAAATAGTTAGATGTTTTGTTAAGAATATGTTTTAAATGATATACCTATACTAAATTTTCTTTAATGAAGTTAATTACTGCATCTACATGGCCTGGAACTTTAACTTTTCTAAATTCTTTAACTATGTAGCCATCCTTATTTATTATGAAAGTACTTCTTTCTATTCCAATAGTCTTTTTACCATACATATTCTTTTCTTTTAGAACATCATATAATTGACAAACAGATTTATCTTCATCAGCTAACAAAAGAAAGTTAAGTTCTTGCTTCTCAATAAACCTTTCATGAGATTTAACACTGTCTTTACTAATTCCAATAATTACTGTATCTAATGCATCTAATATTTCTTTGCTATCTCTAAAGTTTATAGCTTCATTTGTACAACCTTGGGTATTATCTTTTGGATAAAAGTATAATACTATATTTTTGCCTAAGAAGTCATCAATTGAGTGAGTATTGTTATCACTACCCATTAAAGAAAAGTTTGGAGCTTTTTTTAATTGTAATGTATCATTCATTATTATCATCCTCCTAAAGAAAGTTAATACTAATAATTAACTAATATCTATTATTAGTATTATAACATTAACAGGGATTAAAATATACAGAAAGTCTAGAAAAAAGGATTAATATACATATATAGTAAACATATATAAGGATACTTGTCCTGGTGTATCAATACAAGAAAAGAGAAGTATGTTGGTGAAAAATATAGGAATATATGAATATTATCTAGCTAACAGGTAAATAATGAAATTGAATCTATTTAAGATCATGATAAGATAAGTCTTG
>NZ_DLNT01000001.1:0-15817 GCF_002477055.1 Clostridium sp. UBA7503 | reverse complement strand
AGATAGATTTGAAACATCTTTAAAAATTGCTAACTACTTTACAAGAGATACTCAAACTACAGCTTTAGTTTCATATGGACTAAACTTCCCAGACGCTTTGGCAGGTGGTGCATTAGCAAGTAAAACAGCTTCTCCAATATTACTTGTAAATAAAGATGTTACAGCTCAGAAGGCTTTCTTAGATAAGTCTAATATAACTAAACTTTATGTTCTAGGTAGTACATCAGCTGTAAGTGATAGTATAGTATCTCAACTAAAGAAATAGGTGATTTTATGGAAAAAAGAAATAAATGCTATAAAAAAATCATTTGTTTCTTAATTACTATAGCTTTAACACTGACAACAAATGTTACCTTTGCTTTTGAATTTGAATCTTCAGACTATGAGAGATTTTGGATATATAAAGGTAAGCCAACTTTCAATATTGCCAATTCAAAATATGTAAATCTATCTGATACTACGTATGGTGGAAGAAAAACTACTATAATTGATCGATTAAAAGGTTCTTATAGTTATAGAGAGAGAACTTCAAAAGTTAAAGATGCTGTTTATATGCAACCTTATTTTTGGGTTAATGGTATTAAAGATCCTACTAGTAAAATAGATTATACTGATATTAGCACAACAACAACAGGAGTGCCAGGTGGAAAGGTAGGATATACAAGTTGGTTCGATAGTCCATTTGCTACATTTCTTGATTATCAAACTAGATATATAGCTAAACCATCTGCTTCAGTATTAGATTGGAAATCTGCCACGAATTCAACTTTAACAAAACCAACAGATCCAGTGCAAGACTCCATAGACTATGCAAAGATTTTATTTGGTTCGAATAAAAGAGCATATATCGCTTCGACTTGGCAAGGTGGAGAACTTGCAGATGCAAAGATAGCATCTGTTTCAGCTAAAAATTCCGATATGTATTTTCCTGTTCTTTTAAACAACGGAAAAACTATTGATACTAAAGTCATGAGTGCAATTAAAGATATGGGGATTAAAGATCTCTATATAATGGGCGGTTTTGGAATATTTGACTCTACAGCAGGATTAACAAGTGGTTATAATGTTATTCGCGCAGGTGGTATAAATAGAAATCAAACGGAAGATTTTTATGAAAAGCTACCAAATGAAATAGCAGATTTGAAATACCTACCCCAACCTGATAGTTCTCAAATAGTTCTAAGTGGAAGTGCTGTTAAGCTTATATCACCTTCAGATATTTCTATAATTAAAGGCTGGTTAAATAAAGAAAAAATTAGTATGGATAGTAGTTATATTTCCACAGCTGCTGATTATATAATGGAAAACTATAACTTAGGAAATATACCAGCAAAAACTTCTTTACCAGTATTAACCATAGGGGTAAACATGGGTGATTATGAAGCATATTGGATATGTTACTACAACAATATTGTTGGAACTTATGTATATCAGTTTATATTAGGAGATTACTTTGAGGATTTAAAAAGTAATATTTCCGTAGAATATAGAGATGTTGATACAGATAAAATACTAAAAACAACTTTTGCAGAAACTGTCCAACACCAAGGAAGTAATGTAATAGAAAAGACCTATTCAGCTCCTATAATTTCAGGATATGACTATCATTCATCAAAAGTGACTTTAGATGGAACAACTTCTACAGGTGAGAATCCTGCTAAGATTTCTGTTAAGCCTGGAACAGCAAATAAGGTTGTATTTTATTATAAGCAAAGGAAAAATGTTAACGTAACTGTAGAATATAGAGATATAGATACAGATAAATCACTAAGAACTCCATTGAGGGAAACTGTTTCTATAATACTAGATAAGCCAGTGGAAAAGACATATTCAGCTCCTGTTATTTCAGGTTTTGAATATAATTCATCCAAAGTAACTTCAGGAGGGGCAACCTCAACAGGTGCAAATCCTACTAAGATTTCTGTTAAACCTAAAGGGGTAAATAAAGTTATATTTTATTATAAAAAATCTCCTATTAAAGATGTAGGGGTAATTAAATTTAATCCTAATGAAACAGAATGGACCAATAAAGGGAAAATATCTGAAGGTGTTGGGAAGTATGAAGTAGAAGTATTCTATGAAGGTAATAATCCTATTGAAGATATTGGACGTTGGGAAAAGGTTAATGAAGCGGGTGAGGTGCTAGCAGGTACTTTTCCAGTTGAATTTGAACTTGATAACATTAGCGTTACAGGGGCAGCAAAGGCTATAGTGGATGGAATAAGAGGAAATGTTAATATAGAGCAAGAGGGAGAAAAAATTAAGCTAAGTGGAATTGGAAAATGGAAGGAACCTATTTTTCAATCCCCTGAAACTCCTTATGAATTACCCAATGCGCCTAAAGAGCCAGTGGGTGAAAGTGGATATTACAATATAGATTGGACAAAGACAAATATAGAAGTTAAAGAACCTGATAAAAAATGGGTCAATAGTCCCTTACCTTACAAAATAGATATAAAAGTTAGTGATAATCTCTCAGGATTTGCAGAAGGTAGCAAGGTTATAGTAAATGATAGTAGTCACTATAAGAACAACACTGAAGAAGATATTAATGCTAGAGATTTACTCCATAATAGAGCAGTTGTAGTTCCAGATGGAATTTACAGAATACAAGTAAAGGCAAATGATATAGCTGGAAATGAAAATAGCATGAACTTTGAAAAGTATCTAGTAGATGGAACAACTCCTACTATGGAATTTAGTGTTAAATCAAAGTTATTTAGTGAAGAAAATGGAGCTATAAGAAAAGAAAGTAAAAAAGGTAGTGGATTATCTTATTATGGTACATTAAAAGCAAAAGATAATCTCTCAGGTGTAGGGAAAATACAGTACAGATGGTCATATTCAGGTGATAAACCTAAAGAAAAATATGAAGTACTGTATGAAAGTGAGTATACAGAGAATGATAGATATGAGGAAGAAATATCAAAGGAAATAGAGAAGCCAGTAGGGGATAACGTATATCTCCATGTTGAGATGTGGGATGTAGCAGGAAATTATAATTATCAATGTTTCGGACCTTTTGAGGATCCCATAATGCTTAAAGATTTTCAAGTTACAGATATAAGAGATCCTCGGTGGACAAGTATCTTTTGGAAAGATGATAAATTTGAAGAATATACGGAAAAGAAATTTAAAGTAAATGAATTACCAATAGATGAAAAATCTCATACTACATTAAAAAATATTTTGCCAAAGAAGGGTTATGCTTTTTATTTTGATATAACTTCAGAGTATTTATATAGGGATAATGACAGAATAGAGATTAAACCTAGCTTCTATTATATAAAGAATGATGAAAGAATAAGGGTAGATTGCTATTATAATAATAGTAACAATCCACTTATTGGATTTGGAAGTAAACTTGATGATTCTACGATTAATCTAAGTACTAAAAGATATGGAGATGTACTTATAGGTAATTATAATAAGTTAATTTTAACAAGAGGAGTCAGAATTGCAAAGGGACGAGAATGGAAAGATTATGATGGAATTAAGGGGTGGAAGGATGAAATTCAATATAGTGATGGAAAAGAACAGTGGTGGTATGGAAAGTACTTCATTCCTTCATCTAGTTTCTTTGTAAAAGCGGGAGATAATCCTAGACCTGAAAATCACTTAAAAGGTGGGAATATATTAATTAATTTTGAAATTGTAGCATATAAAAAAGGCACAGAAACCTTATCTACAGATCAATTATTTAGTTATAAACTATCGCAATGGAAATTAGAAGGTGGACCTAAAAACTCTAACTATAAAGTTGGAGATGTAATAATATACAATGGTAAATACGGAGTTATCAGTGATTATTCTGGTAGAGTTATACAATAGCAAAAAAGAATTAAGAAAAAATAAGTTGTATGAGAATTATAGATGTAAAAGAAAAAATTAGAGGTGTAATTATGAATGAATTAATTTTAAACAGTTCAATAAAAGAAGAAAAAGATAATACGAGTATAAGATATATATTGGAGGATAGTGAACTTTTTTTTCAAACAGGATATAAGGTTCTACAAAATCAGGATGAAAATAAGTTTATAAAATGTGGAAAAGTTACTCATAATGGAAAAATAAAATTAATTTATGATACATCTTCATATAAATCATTGAAATCTTTACTAAATCAGTTAGATTCTCAAAACTTTTTAATAATTATATCTAGATTATTAGAAATAGTTAATGAAGTTAAAGTAAATGGATTCATGCAACCTGAAAATATTAATATAGGTTTTGATAAAATCTTTGTTGATAGTAATAACTTGAATGTATATTTGATTTATTTACCAGTGAATATTGAGACAGATAACAATAGTAAATTAAATTTTGAAAGGGGCTTAAAAGCAAATATAAAATCTGCTATATCAGAGCACCCTAATTTAAATAGTGATAAAGTACATAGATTATACTCAAGCTTAAACTCAGAAGATAATTCTATGGACTCACTAAAAGATAATATAAATGTTAAGGAAATTAGTAAAGAGGGCTTATACAAAAGAAATTTAAATAAAAATATAAACTTTAATTTAGGCTTAGAAGATAAGCACAGATATGGTGATAATAGACAACCTAAAAATATACATAATTCTAAAAATAAATTGATAGGGTTATTTTTAATAATTGCTATTCAAGCTATGACTTTAGTAATGATTATTGCTGTACATAAATATTTGAAGTTATCTAGTATAATTAATATCTCAATTACAGTATTAATTATACTAGTTGACTTAATAACATCACTACTTATTGCCATAAGTAAATTTAGTGACAAAAGCATTAAGGCAGAGAGAAGTATAAATCAAGAAAGTAGTAGTATTGTATATAGTGGAGGGGGAGAAACAGAATTATTAACAAATGATAGTTTCACTCCAACTATAGCATTAAATGGAGTAAACACACCAAAGCCTATAAATATTATTATAAATAAATCAGAATTTGTTATAGGTAAGAATTCACAACTTGTTGATGGAGTAATTTTATTTAACAATGCTATAAGTAGGATTCATTGTACAGTATTATGCAATAATGGTAAATATTTTTTGAGAGATGAAGGTAGCTCAAATGGAACCTATATAAATGGTGTAAGGGTTCAATTCAAAGGACAAGCACCAATAAAATTAGGAGATACAATTAAGCTAGCAAATAGTGAATTTACGGTTGTATCCGTTTAGTTTTAATTATTAGGAGGGGAAAAATGGCACTATCAATTGTTTTAGCAGATAAGGATGAGAAATATTTAGGTCCTTTAGAATTAAAATTTGCTGAAGAGTTTGGAGAAAAAGCAGACATTACGGTTATAACAGATGAAAATTATCTAAAAACTTATTTTAGTACACCACAAAATATAGATTTATTACTTATAAATGAAGAATTATATTCTGATGAATATGAAAAGCAAAATATAAGAAATGTATTTTTGCTATGTGAGTCTGAGTCAAAAGGAGAAACAGAAAATATATTTTTAAAAAGTATATATAAATATACAAGTATAAAGAAGATTTTTAATGATGTAGTGAGCAATATGTCTTCAAATGTATTAAAGTCTATAGCAAACTCAGAAGAAGGTTCATCTCAGGTTATAATGGTTTACTCGCCCTCAGGAGGAACAGGGAAAACTTATGTATCCCTTGGTATAGCAACGGCACTTGCAGAGTGCAATAAAAGAGTACTATTTATAAGTACTGAAATATTACAAAATTTTAATTATATTTTAAATAGTAATGAGTACTTAAATAATGGATTTGAACAATGTCTATCATCTCATAATGAGGATATATTAAAATACTTTAATAATTCTATAGGAAGAAATATTTTTGATTATTTACTTCCATTTAGACAAGCTACATCATCTTATAATATACAAATGGATGATTATAGATATTTAATAGAGGCACTAAAAGCCTCCAAGGAATACGATTTTATAGTTCTAGATACATCATCGGAACTAACTAATGATAAGACAAAAATGATGAGTTATAGCGATAAAGTTATAACTGTGACAATGCAAAATGAAGAAACAACTACTAAGTTAGAAAGTTTGTTAGTAAATATTGATTGCTCAAATAAAAATAAATTTATTTTTATCTGCAATAGTTATATAGATGATGAAGTAAATCATCTAATTAGGAATAATTTCACTAGCAAAATAACTATAAGTGAATACATACCTAAGGTTACTTCAAATTCAAATACTTTAAACATTGAATTCTTAGCTGGTAATAAACAATTTCAAAAGATTGCTTATATGCTTATTTAAAAAGGGGTATGAGGATGGATACGGAAAAAATAATAGTAATACTCAATATACAGAGAAAATCTCAAAAGTATGATGTTGAAGTTCCATTATACATTACTGCCAATGATTTAGTTATTGCTTTAAATGAAGGGTTTCATTTAGGAATTGATACACAAGATATAAATCAGTGTTATTTAAAGTGTGAAAATCCTGTTACCTTAATAAAAGGAAATAAGACTTTAAAAGATTTTAATTTAAGAGATGGAACTATAATAAACATTACATAATAAGAGGGAGAAAGTAATGAGTAATAATTATAAGATTATAATATTTGGTAATAAAATATATAGAGAATACGAGCTTCAAAGTGAGAATGATTCCATTGTTAAAGTGGGAACAAATAAATCTTGTAAGGTGAGATTTAGCAAAGAAGTATTTTTTAATAACTTTGAATTTGAATTTACTAAAACCATAAAGGGATGGCAGATTAATTGTGTTGATGGAGTATATTTTACTCAAGACGGAGTCATGAAAGTATATTCTAAAGAGTTGATTCATGGAGATGAGTTAACTGTAAAATATGAAGGTTCAAATGCAGAAATATTTAAACTAAATTTCTTTATAGATTTTGATAGTATAGAGAAGAATTATGATAGAGAAATAGATATAGAGAACATAAATAATATTAATATAGGTAGAAATACTCAATGTGATATATACATTGATGATAATTTGTTAGAAAATGACTACATAACATTAAGCTATAACGATGGAAATTATTATATAAATGATAATAATACTAAGTATGGTGTATATGTTAATGGTGTTAAAATTATAGATAAATCAAAATTAAATAGTTATGACTTTATAATGTTTGTGGGGTATAGCTTTTATTTAAAGGATAACAGATTATATACAACAACAAATAGTATAGTAAATATTAAGAATGTAGAATATAGAGACTTAAATAATCAAGCTACTAACTTTAAGTATCCTAAATTTAATCGAAGTACAAGGATAAAATATGAGGTGCCACAGGAAAGTATAGAAATTTTAGACCCAGAAGCATTACCTGATAAACCTAAAAGTAACATTATATTAACATTAATACCTGCATTAGCGATGCTTGGACTAACAGTAGTATTAAGAGGAGTAATGGGGGGCGGAGGAACCTTTGTTATATATAGTGTTTGTTCTATGAGTTTAGGAATAATAATGTCTGTTATAGGAATGATCAGTGAGAAGAGACAGTATAAGAAGCAAGTAGAAGAAAGAAAAGTAAAATATAAAAGATATATAGAAGTAAAAGAAGAAGACATTAGAGCACAAAGAAAAAATGAACTCAATGTTTTAGAAAAAATATATAAACCTTTGGAAGAGAACATAGAAAATGTTGAAAGGTTTAGTAAAGAATTGTTTGATAGAGAGCCAGAACATAATGATTTTTTAAGTGTTAGAATAGGATCAGGAATATCACAAGCTAACTGCGAGGTTACAACAAAGAAGCAGGAAGTTATCAGTATAACCGATGATTTGTTATTGATACCTAAGGAAATAGAAGAAAAATATAGATATATAGATAACGCACCTGTATTTTTAAATCTTGCTATGTGTAATTTAGTAGGTATCATTGGAAATAGAGAAAAGTTATATGATTTATTAAAAAACATAACCTTAGATATTGCTATTAGACAATATTATAGTGATGTAAAATTATTCTATATGTTTAAGGAAGAAGATAAAAATAAGTTTGCTTGGATCAGATGGTTAAGACATGTAAGAAATGAAAACATAGAAGCTCGAAATATGATTTTTGATGAAGAAAGTAAGAATATATTATTTGAATATTTATATCTTGAGCTATCAAGAAGAGAAGAAACTTTAGGAAATCGGAATTCAACTAATTTTAAAGAACATTATGTTATTTTTGTATTTGATAATAAAGGTATATACACTCATCCTATTTCTAAATACTTAGCTATAAGCAATATGCTTGGATTTACATTTATATTCTTTGAAGAGCATGAAGAGATGTTACCAAAAGGATGTAATAAGATTATAAGACTGGATGATGTAGAGAATAAAGGTTTATGTATATCAAGTGAAAATGGAGAAGAACAAGCTTTATTTAAGTATAATGATATATCTGACGGAATAGCAGAAGAAATAGCTATTAAGCTAGCTTCTATATATATAGATAAGGTAAGCTTAGAAAGTCAATTAACTAAGAGTATATCTTTGTTTGAATTATTAAATATAATTTCTGTAGATGATTTAGATTTAAAAAATAGATGGGAAGAATCTCAGGTTTACAAGAGTATGGCAGCGCCACTTGGAGTGAAAACTAAAAATGAAATTGTATATTTAGATTTGAACGAAAAAAATCATGGACCTCATGGCTTGGTAGCAGGTACTACTGGTTCAGGTAAAAGTGAAATTTTACAGAGTTATATATTATCTATGAGTACTATATTTCATCCCTATGAAGTTGGATTTGTAATTATTGACTTTAAGGGAGGCGGAATGGTTAATCAATTTAAAGATTTACCACATCTTATAGGAGCAATTACGAATATAGATGGAAGAGAGATAGATAGATCCTTATTATCAATAAAGGCGGAATTAAGAAAAAGACAAGAGAGATTTGCTGAAAGTGGAGTCAACCATATAGATGCATATATAAAAAAATATAAATCAGGAGAAGTAAAAGAACCCCTACCCCATTTAATTATTATTGTGGATGAGTTTGCAGAATTAAAAAGTGAATACCCTGATTTTATGAAAGAGTTAATTAGTGCTGCCAGAATTGGTAGAAGTTTAGGAGTGCACTTAATTTTAGCTACACAAAAACCTTCGGGGGTAGTAGATGAACAAATATGGAGTAACTCTAAATTTAAGTTATGTTTAAAGGTTCAGACTAAAGAAGATAGTAATGAAGTAATTAAGACTCCTTTAGCAGCAGAAATTAAAGAGCCAGGAAGAGCATATCTACAAGTTGGAAATAACGAGATATTTGAATTATTTCAATCGGCTTATAGTGGAGCAAATGCTGAAAATGAGGAGATAGATAATGTAAAGGAGTTTACAGTTAATAAAGTTTCACTAGCAGGTAAAAGAACTCCTGTATATATACAAAAGAAAAAGAAGAGTAAGGATAATAGTTTAACTCAATTAGAAGTAATAGTTAATTATATAAATAATTATTGTCAAAGTAACAATATCATAAATTTGCCTGGTATTTGTTTACCTTCATTAGAAGAATCTATCTCTTATACTAAATTTATAACAACAAATGTGGTTGGAATAGAGGTCGCAATTGGTATATATGATGACCCATCACATCAACTACAAGATAGAGTAAAGTTAGATTTAACAAGTGGAAATACTTTTATTGTAGGTTCATCTCAATATGGAAAAACAAACTTACTACAAACTATTATTAGAGGATTAGCAGATGGATATTCGCCCGAAGAAGTAAATATATATATTCTAGATTTTGCATCAATGATTTTAAAGAGTCTTAGTGATTTAAATCATGTAGGGGGAGTAGTAACATCCAGTGAAGACGAGAAAATGAAGAATTTCATCAAGATGATGAATACAGAGATAACTTATCGTAAAGAAATATTATCTAAAGTAGGAATAAGTTCTTTTAGCTCATACAAGGAGGCTGGATTCAAGGATTTACCGCAGATAGTGGTAATTATTGATAATTTTATTGGATTCAGAGAATTGTATATGCAATATGATGATGAATTCCTAAATATTTGTAGAGAAGGTATTAGTGTAGGTATAAGTATTATAATTACCACCCTTCAAACTACGGGAATAGGATATAAATATTTATCAAACTTTGCTAATAAAATTGGTTTATACTGCAATGATTCTTCAGAGTATGGAAGTATATTTGACAGATGTAGAATGCAACCTAAGAATGTTCCGGGAAGAGGGCTGATTGAATTAGATAAAGTAATATACGAATATCAAACTTATCTTGGATTTGAGGGAGAAAAAGAGATTGATAGAGTTAGAAACATGAAGGCCTTTGTTGAGAATATTAATAAGGAGTATATTAATATAAAAGCAAAACAAATACCAGAAATTCCAAAGGTGCTTACATCAAATTATATATCAAATAACTTTAATGTTAATACCTTAAAGCCTTATGAAATTTCAATAGGACTAGATTACGACACTGTAGATTTAGTTACAATAAACTTAATGGATATAGGGTATTTCACTCTATTAAGCAAGGAAAATAGTAATAGAATAAACTTACTAAGAATAATTATGAATTATTGCCAAATGAATATATTTAAATATCCATCTAGAGTGTATGTGTTTGATAATGTACAAAGAGATCTAAAGGATTTTAATGACTATGGATTTGTAGAAAAATATTCAATAGATTCAAATGAGTATGAAACTATTTTTGAGGATATAAGTAATGAATTAGAAGATAGATATCTTAATGTTATGGAATCAGGAATAGAAAGTTTAGAGGAAGAACCTCTTATAATTATCATAATAAACAATAGAACTATATTAGAAAATATGGGAACTAATAAAAATGCTATGGACATATTTAAAACAATGACCAATAAATATAAGTCAATGAAAGTTTCCTTTATGTTTACTGATGTGGATAATGCTCAAGTTTCTTATAGTTCTCCTGAAATAATAAAGTTGCTAAAGGAGAATAAGAAAGGTCTTATATTTGAAAATATAGGTGAGGTTAAATTCTTTGAAGTTCCTAATAATTATATTCGTGAACATAAGAAGAACATAGAGTTAGGTGATTCATATTTAATAAGCAATAATGAGATTTCTAAAGTAAAAACAATTACTGAATCATAGGAGGGGTTTTATGTCAATAAAATATCTTGACACAGAGAGAATGTCAGAAACTGTTCAAACCTTTAAAAACGAAATAAGTAATTTTGAAAAAACGAAATTAGACATTGAGAGAGCTACTAATGATTTATTAAAAGACTGGGTAGGAAAAGGACGAAACTCATTTGAGAAGAAGTATAAACTTTTATATGGACAACTAAAAGACATTGAGGAAAGTCTAGAGGAGTTCTATGAGGCGTTGGTTGAGTCTCAAAGTAGTTATTATGATGCTGATGAGGAATTTGCTAAGAAGATTAATATGTAACATATAAGGAGGGAAGGGTAGTGGCTAGTTCTGCAAGTCTTAGGGCTGAAAAAAGAGAAAAAGAGAAAGAACTAAAAAAAGTTAAAGAAAGAATAACTAAAGTAAAAGCAGTAATATCAAATGTTAATAATTTTACACATTATCAACAGGGTGATGAAACAAATGCTAAAAACATATCTTCATCACTACTGGTAAGTATAAGTAATGCCAGTAGTTTAGCAAGCACAATAGAAGATAAAAAAGAAGAAATAGGAATTGATGATTATTATATAAGGTCTATTAACAATGAGCTAGAAGGTGAATTAAAGAGGCAAGAGCGAGCAAGAGATACCTTAGAAGAAGAAATTCGTAACTTATCACGAAGAATACAGTATGCCCTAGAGAGAGAAAGACAAGAAAGGCTAGAAAGAGAAAGGAAAGAAAGAGAAAGAGAAAGAAAAGAGAGAGAAAGAAGATTATCTGGACAATGGTAAATTTAGTTTAGGAGGGGATATATTTTGGGAGTATTGACAGTTGATTATTCAGATTTAAAAAGTACTATATCATCATCAAAGAGTGCATGTAGGAATATAGAAAACTATGCAAATTCTTTAGATAAAAAAGTAACTCAAAAGATAAGTGATTTAGGATTTAGTACATCTAGAACTAGTGATGCTAATTGGTTTGCACGTAAGAAGACAGAAAATCTAAGAAAAAAAGCAGAGAAGTATACTAATTTTGCAAAAAAACTAGAAAATTTTGGCGAGATTACTCAAGAAAAAGATAAGGAAGTAAGCAATAAATTTGATACCCTATATTCAACCTTTAAAACTAAGAACAATATAAAAGTAAATCCAGTAAAAGAGTTCTTTGTGAACCTTACAGTTGGAATAAGTAATAGCTCATCACTATCGAGATGGGTAAAAAATACCTATAACAATATAAAAACATCTGTAAAGGGAGTATGTGATTCTGTTAAGGAATGGTACAAGTATAAAGGTGGAAAGTTTGTTTTAGATATAGTTGGATCAGTTGCAGCTATAGCATTAGGAATATTTACAATATGTACAGCTGGGCTGGGTTTCTTTGGAGTTGTAGCTATAATAGGTGCAGGTTTAGCTATAATAAATGCTGTAACTAATATATGTACTAGTGCGGCTGCAATTAAACATAGCAATAGCGATCCAGCTATGGCAGCAAGGTATGGAAGAATGGATACTTCTTCGGATTGGCTAAAGAAAACGAATTTTAATTCGAAACTTGCTAATGCAGGAAGTGAATATTTATCAAAAGGGCTAGATACCATTCAGATTTTCACAGATATAGTAGGTGTTACTGGTAGTGTTAATACATTCTTTAAAAGCTCAAAGAATATAAGTTCAATAAAAAATTTATTTTCAGGCCCAGAAGGGCTTAGAACTAAGTTTTTAGAGAAAAGTGGAAGGAACTATAAATCCACTGCAAAAAGCTTTTTTAATGGATTAAAAAGCATAAAAAACGATAAACCATTTTGGAGTAATCTAAGAAAAAATTTCAAGAAGGATTTGTATAGTGATAAGTTTGCAATTGCAAGAAGTTTTAGAGATAAAAAATCTACTCTTAGTTTTGCAAAAGATACTATTATTAGTAGCATTAAAGGAAATGATATGGAAAAGTTCGTAAGTAGAGGTATTATCAAGGGTTTTGGTAGTGATATAGCTAAAAAACATATACCAAATTTAATTAAAACTATACTTAAACCAAGTGATGAAGTTCTAAATTTTGATGGAAACTTTAGACGAGTTGGGAGTATGCTAACTATGCCTAAACCTATGACAGAGGGAATAAGATTAATAAAACATATAGATGATATAGCTAAATTTAATGGAGTAAAAATTATTAATGGGTTAAATATATCTGATATAAAGGGAATAAAAGAGTTAATTGGAAAAATTGGTAAAATTGGAGATGAAAAAACTCAATCTTGGAATAGGTACAAACCACAAAAATATAAGACTACTAAGTTAGTATTAAATTAGTAATATGATGAAAGCTTGAAAAATCTTAAGTAGTGAGGTGAATTTAAGGATGACAAAAGAATATAAAGTTAATCATAAAGAAAAACGAAGGATTAAAAAAAAACAGATAAGAAAACATCCAAAATGGAAAAAACGAAAGTGGGTTAGATATATATTAATAGTTGTTGTAATTGCATCATTAATTATATTACCGTCTCTTCCGTGGACTGCAACAGAGTTTATTTTCAATGGAAGACATATTGAAGAAATAGGATCTAATACTTTGTTTAATAATTTCTGTCTATCCTTTCTGTTTACTATTGTTTTGATATGTATGCCAGTTTTTTTATATTTCCGTTCATTAAGAAATACCTGTGCTGATGGTATTAATTATTATTTAAATGAAACATTAATACTTAGCGATGGTGGGTTAGAATATGGATTTGTACCCAATAATTCAACAAGAAATAGTTATACACTAGATAGAATTATATATAAAGATATTAGAAGACTTGTATTAAATACTTATCATGAGAGATTAGAAATATATGGAGATATGAAACTTACAATGTATTCAAACTATGAGAAAAATCAAATTCAATTCATTGAAAATGATAAAAACAGTAAGAGAAAGTTTTATCTTTATTATGAAAACAGTGAGGATTTCATAAGAACTTTAGAAGAAAATACTGGAATTAAGGTGCAAGTTATAAATAAACAGGAAGAATAAAAAATAAAAATTTATTTTATTAGCGGTGCAGATAAAAATGGTAAAAGAATATAGAGTAGATAATATAAAAATGAAAAAAATAATACAAGACCGTATAAAGAAGCATCCAAAGTGGAAAAAAAGAAAATGGGTAAGATATATATTAATATTTATTGTAATTGCAGCATTAATTATAATGCCATCTCTTCCGTGGACTGCAACGAAGTTTGTTTTTGATGGAAAGAGCTTAGAGGAAATTAAAGCTAATACATTATATGAGAGTTGCAGTGCATCAGTTGGTATTGTAGTTATATTTATAGGTATGCCAGTTTTTCTATATTTACGTTCATTAAAAAATCAATGCAGAGGGTATATAGGATATCTTACAGATGAAATATTGATACTTAATGATGAAGAATTAAATAAGGGATATAGAGGTCAAGATATATCATCTAGTAAAGAGTATTATATAGATATAATAAAATATAAGCATATAAGAAAACTAGTATTAAATAAATATTATGAAACGTTAGATATATATGGAGATATGAGATTGATAGTATATTCTGATTATGAAAATGATGTAATAGATAATATAAAAAAGTATCAAAATAAAAAAACAACAATCAATCTTTATTATGAAAATAGTGAAGACTTCATAAAGACATTAGAAGAAAAAAGTGGAATTAAGGTACAAGTTATAGATGAGGTAGATGAAAGTTATAATAGAGTAGATTGATAAGTAGTTATTATAATAATGGGGGAAACATAAGTGGGAGTATTGATAGTTGATTATTCAGATTTAAAAAGTACTATATCATAATCAAAGAGTGCATGTAGGAATATAGAAAACTATGCAAATTCTTTAGATAAAAAAGTAACTCAAAAAATAAATGATTTAGGATTTAGTACTTCTAGGCTATAATATTTAGATTATAGAGGTAGGTTAAAAATGGTAAAAGAATATAGAGTAGATGATAGAAAGAGAAAAAAGCTAATACAAGACCGTATAAAGAAGCATCCAAAGTGGAAAAAAAGAAAATGGATAAGGTATATATTAATAGTTATTTTAATTGCAGCATTAATTATAATGCCATCTCTTCCGTGGACTGCAACGAAGTTTGTTTTTGATGGAAAGAGCTTAGAGGAAATTAAAGCTAATACATTATATGAGAGTTGCAGTGCATTAGTTAGTATTGTAGTTATATTCATAGGTATGCCAGTTTTTCTATATTTCCGTTCATTAAAGAATTCTTGTAGCGATAATATAGGATGGATTACTGATGAAATAATAATACTTACTGATAAGGAAATTAATAGTGGATATAGAGGGAGCGACAGAGCATCTATAAAAGAGTACTATATAGAGATAATAAAATATGAGAATATAAAAAAGATAGTATTAAATAAATATTCTCAAAAGCTAAAGATATATGGAGATATGGGATTGATAGTATATTCTGATTATGAAAATGATGTAGTAGATCATACAAAAAAACATCCCAATAACACTACAGTAATAGATTTTTATTATGAAAATAGTGAAGACTTCATAAAGACATTAGAAGAAAAGAGTGGAATTAAGGTACAAGTTATAGATGAGATAGATGAAAGTTATAATGGAGCAGATTAATAAGTAGTTATTATAATAATGGGGGAAACATAAGTGGGAGTATTGACAGTTGATTATTCAGATTTAAAAAGTACTATATCAGCATCAGAGAGTGCATGTAGGAATATAG
>NZ_DLNT01000032.1:0-2971 GCF_002477055.1 Clostridium sp. UBA7503 | reverse complement strand
CCGCATCTCTCAGCGACAAGACTTATCTTATCATGATTTATTCTTGTAAAATCCACTTAATATTCTTTTTACATAAAATTATCCTTATATATCTTCTATTTTCATTTAAATGCTACCTTATCCTAATGTTGATACACTAGGATTTGTTTATTTAATCTATTAATTATATTTATACATTTATATCATTCATTTACTTATATTGTTTATTGGTATAAGTATAAATGAATAATTACAATTGTCTAAAATTAATTACCTCTTACCTTTTTAAAAATATATAAGTTGAATATTTATTTTTTTTTTGGACAGATTATAATTATTAATAAAAATTTTGGGAAATATGGTGATTAAATTTATGAAGAAGAAAGAAAAAAGTTTTATTCCTCTAGTTGTTATATTTATATTAGTATTACAACTTATTAATTTATCAACCACAGAGCAAAGACAAAATACAGCTAATAAAAATACAAAATTAATCAATAGTGACATAAAATCAATAAATACTCTATCTATAACTTATAGAGTTAATAACTCTAATACATTAAACACTGAACTTTCAAAATATAATTCTGAATATAATTCTTATTCTATACAAAAGTCTCAGCAAAAATATAAAAATTTGTATCATAATAATCAAGTAAGTGAAGAAGCGATAAACCAAACTATGCATTTACCTGATTGGTTTAAATATAAAGTTATAGATGAAAACTTACTAAAATCTTATTTAGCTAGTAGATCTTCTATACTTAAGGATGAACCTTATCTTTCATCCATAATAGAAGTTAGTAGAGATTTTAATATTAATCCTATACTGCTATTTGCTATTACAGGTCAAGAACAAAGTTTTGTTCCTCAAGATCATGTAAGTGCTACTAAAATAGCTAACAATCCTTATAATGTATTTTGTAGCTGGCAAAGTTATAATACTGATATTGTAGATGCATCAGAAATTGCTTGTCGTACAATTATAAATCTATCTAAGGATAGACCTGATAGTGTCGATCCTTTAGTATGGATTAATAGAAAGTATTCTGCTGATCAAAATTGGCATTATGGTGTAAGAAGTTTATACAACGAAATTATTGACTTTATAAATGAGTAATAAAAGGTTTAGGTAATTCAAATAAGAACTACCTAAACCTTTTATTTATTTTCTATATACACACTTTTTGTTGGAAAAGCAATACTTACTTCTTCATTACTTAGAATTTTCATTATATTATAATTTATATCTTCTTTAATTTCCATATATTCATTGAATTCAACTCTATTTATAAAAAAATACATACTTATGTCTAAACTACTTTCATTAAATGTACTAAAGCTAACATGAATGCTCTCACTATCTACTCCATCATGATTCTTTAGCATATCTTTTATGCTACTAACACACCTTTGAAGCTGCTCAGTAGCTGTATCATAGGTTACTCCTATATTCATAGTTACTCTTCTTAACTCTCTCTTGTTAAAGTTCAAAATTGAATCATTTACTAGTAATGAGTTAGGAACTGTTATTAACACTTTATCAAAAGTTCTTACTCTTGTACTTCTAAAACTAATATCTTCTACTATTCCCTCTATATCCTTACACTTAATCCAATCACCTATTGTAAAAGGATTATCCATAAATATTATGACACCTGACATCATATTCGCTGCGAAATCTTTTGCTGCCAAAGCTATTACAACTCCCCCTAAACCTATTCCTGTTATAAAAGCATTTACATCTAGCCCCCAAATATTTGCTACTTGTATAATTGCAAAAGCTATAATTAAATACTTTATTCCTTTAGCCATCATAGGTATTAATACAGTATTCACTTTTATATCATATTTATCTGTAGCTCTAAATAAAAAATCATCTGAATTATTAGTAATGTTAATTAATCCATTAGCAAATAATACTATAATTGATGTCCCTAATAATTTATTAATTATACTGCTAATATTCCATCCCATTGATGAATTTAGTATACTCATAAATATGTATACACCCATTACTATAAATGCCATTTTTATAGGTTTTTCAAATGCACTCAATATTTTTCTAGCACTTTTAATCTTTAAAGCTTTAAATATACCATCTAATATCTTTATAATATATTTAGCAAATATATTTCTTAGGAACATTAGCAATACGAATATTCCTACTCCTATTGCAATTGACTTCCACACTTCAAAAAATTTACTATTTAATATAATCTGTATATATTTATTCGTTAATATCTCTACTTGAGCTATTACCATTTATCTTTCCTCCTATATAAAAACTTAATTTTCATTATTTATTCCTTTACAATTCCAAAGACAAAAACATCAATATATTCTTTTCCATCATAGTATGCTTGTCTTCTT
This sequence comes from Clostridium sp. UBA7503, assembly GCF_002477055.1. Taxonomy (NCBI): domain Bacteria; kingdom Bacillati; phylum Bacillota; class Clostridia; order Eubacteriales; family Clostridiaceae; genus Clostridium; species Clostridium sp. UBA7503. The sequence goes on along the minus strand of NZ_DLNT01000032.1, from coordinate 619 downwards.
GTTCCTTCATGAAGAAAACCTACTGACCTTAATGTTCCTTGACTAGGATAGTTAAACATTAACACCTCTGCATCAATTCTATGAGTTCCAATACTAAATAAATAGTCTATAATTAATTTTAATCCTTCCTTAGCATATCCCTCTTGCCTACGACTTCCTAATCCAAATCTAAGCCAAGCCATTTCTTTATTTTCATCTAACCAATTTATTCTTATGTATCCTATAGGCTCATTATTATCTTTTAATTCAATAATTAAGTATAATTCTTCTCCTTCGTCTATGCTAAGCTTAATGTCTTGAAATTGGTTTTCATAACTTATATTTGTATTTAATCCCACGGACATTTTTCTCATCACTATTTCATCTTTCCATTTAGCAACTAATTTAGCATCATCTAATTCTATATTTCTTAAATAAATTCGTTGTCCTTTACATATATTATACATTCTCTACCCCCCATACCAAAATGATACTTCTCATATTATTATAAATTAAATTTATTATTTTATATATAAAAAAAGCACTTCATTATGAAGTGCTTTTGGTGGCTCACCGGGGGATCGAACCCCGGACACCATGATTAAAAGTCATGTGCTCTACCGACTGAGCTAGTGAACCA
>NZ_DLNT01000002.1:14715-22526 GCF_002477055.1 Clostridium sp. UBA7503 | reverse complement strand
GGGGGTATAGCTCAGCTGGGAGAGCACCTGCCTTGCACGCAGGGGGTCAAGGGTTCGAATCCCTTTATCTCCACCAAAAGCAATCTATTTAGATTGCTTTTTTTTTATATTTATATTACTTAATTAACTATTATATTATTGTTTTAATTAAGTATATAATAATGTAAAGTAATTAAAAAAAATTCATTGCAAAGATGGTGTAATTAGTATGAATAGAGTTAAACAATTTATTAATTGTGTATTTGCAAAAATAACTAAAAAAGATATGGCGTTTATTAATAATTATTTAGATGAGAATGAAAAAAAATTACTGTATAAACTGCCGGCTTATGATTTGAAACATTCAGTTAATGTAGCTAGAGATATATATACAAATGAATCTGAAGAAGAAATTAAAAAGAATAATCTTAATCATAAAGAAATTGTAAAATCAGCTATATTACATGATATCGGTAAAATTCATACTCCTCTAAATGTAATAGATAAATCTATTTTGGTATTATTAAATAACATTACAAAAACAAAGATAGAAAAATATAGTGATAGAAATTCTAAGGTATATATATTCTATAATCATGGAGAAGAGGGTTATAAAATTTTAAAAGAAAAAGGATATGATAAAGAATTTTTGAATATTATAAGAAATCATCATAATTATAAAATACAAAATAAATGGCTAGATATTTTACGAAAGTATGATGATAGAAATTAATACATATAATTAATATAAGTAAAGAAATATTTAATAATGAAAGAAAAAATACAATAATATACATAAGTATATGATATACTATTATTTAAATAATATATGTTTATACATGGAGGGGATTATGATAAGCGCAAAGAGAAGAGAAAAAATAAAGAATCTATTAATACAATCTCAAGAACCTGTAAAAGGTCAAATATTAGCAGAAATATTTGAAGTTACTCGTCAAATTATAGTTAAGGATATAGCTATTATAAGAGCTGAGGGCGTAGATATAATATCTACGCCAAAAGGATATATGGCGTTAAAGGAAAATATCAATAGTATAAAGAAAGTTATAGCTGTTAATCATGGAAGGGAAGAAGTAAAAAATGAACTTGAGACTATTGTTAAATATGGTGCAATTGTAGAAGATGTAATAGTTGAACATCCTCTTTATGGAGAAATAAGAGCTATGCTTATGCTTAAAAATATGATGGATATTGAAAATTTTTATAGTAATTTTAAGCAGTATGAAGCTGAACCTTTAAGCGTATTAACAAATGGAGTTCATCTTCATACAATAATATGTGAAAATGATAGAGTTTTATCAAATATAGTAGAGGAATTAAATAAAAAAGGATTTTTGATTAAAGAATTATAAAAAGGGGTGTGAATATTTTGAAGAAGAAAGCTATCTGGAGTATAGTTTCTATCATAATAATTATATTACTTTTCACTATTGCTGGAATAAATATAATAGTTGACTATCAATGGTTCAGTGAATTGGGATATATTTCTATTTATTTTACTAAGTTATTATCTATAATGAAACTAATGGTTCCCACATTTTTAGTAATATTTATTGGAATAACATTATATTATAAAAGTTTAATACCTAATATTAGAAAGTTAAAAGAGATAGTAGAAATTGATAAAGTTAAAGATAAAAAAAGGTTTAAAATCTTTTTAGGAATAAATTTTATTATATCTTTATTCTTTTCTTTTAGTTTTGCAAATATATATTGGTACAAAATATTAGAATTTACAAACTATACAAAATTTAACATTAATGATCCTATATTTAATAAGGATATATCATTTTTTACATTTAAGTTACCTTTAATACAATCTTTATATAGTAGTATGATTTCATTATTAGTTTTACTTGTAATAGCTACTTTTATAATTTATATTATTTTAAATTTTAAGGATAAGATTAATAATCACTTTGATAGATCAGATAAGGTTGTAAATTTTAAATCTATGACTAGTGGTATAACAAGTTTTGCAGGAAAACAACTTGCAGTTATAGCTGCATTACTTATGTTAGTTATATCTTTAGGATATATGATAAAAGGATGGAACTTAGCATATTCTCCTAGGGGAATAGTTTTTGGAGCAAGTTATACAGATGTAAACGTATCTTTAAAATTTTATAAAGTGATTTCCATAGTTTCAATTATTTTTGCTGTATTAATATTCTTAAGTATATTGTTTAAAAAAGTTAAACCAATAATATTTTCAGTAATAGTAGTATTTGTACTGATGATTGGGGAAAGTGTTGCAGCAGGAGTTGTTCAACAATTTATTGTTAACTCCAATGAAAAAACATTGGAAAAACCTTATATATCCAAGAACATTGAGTATACTAATATGGCTTATAACATTGATAAAATTGATGAAAATAATTTTGAAATAAAGAATGATTTAGATGCTACAGGTATAAAACAAAATAAGGATATAGTTGAAAATATTAAGGTTAATGCATATCGACCTGCTTTAGAATTTTATAATCAATTTCAATATATAAGATATTATTATAAGTTCAATGATATAGATATTGATAGATACAATATTAATGGAAACTATAATCAAGTATTTATAGCACCGAGAGAAATTGATTTTGAAAAGTTAGATGAAAATTCTATTACCTGGCAAAATAAACATTTATCATATACCCATGGATACGGGGTTGTTATGAGTAAGGTTAACTCGGTAACAAGTGAAGGACAACCTGATTTTATTATGAGCAATATACCTATTGAAAATGAAACGGATATTTCATTAGAAAATCCAAGGATATATTTTGGTGAGAACACTAATGATTATAGTATAGTAAATACAAAGCTTGGAGAAATTGATTATCCAGTAGGTGGTGAAAATGCTACTAATAATTATGATGGTAATGCTGGTATATCCATGAATTATCCAAACAGAATTATATTTGCCATTAAAGAACAAAATAGTAAATTTTTATTATCCCAAGATATAACTAGTGATAGTAAAATTCTACTTCATAGAAATATAGTAGAAAGAGTTAATAAAGTTGCACCTTTTTTAAGATATGATGAAGACCCATATGTAGTTATAAACAATGATAGGCTTTATTGGATTATAGATGCATATACTGTAAGTGACAAGTTCCCATTTGCACAGCCTATGGGAGATATAAATTATATTAGAAATTCAGTTAAAGTTATAGTTGATGCATATGATGGAACAACAAAGTTTTATATAACAGATAATACAGATCCTATAGTTGCAACCTATGCTAAGATATTTCCTAAGCTATTTACAGACTTAAGTACTTTATCAGATGAAATTAAAGCTCACTTCAAATATCCTCAAGATTTATTTGCAATTCAGAGTGAAATGTTGTCTAAGTACCATGTTTCAGACCCTGGAGTTTTCTACAATGGGGATGATATATGGTCTATAGCTAGTGATGTCGCTACAATTGAAGGTGATGAAGTAAAATCAGAAGCTTCGTATGTTACTACTAAATTAGCTGGAGAAGATAAAGAAGAAATGGTTATTTTAGAGTATTTTAATACAAAAGATAGAGATAATATGGTAGGTATGTTTGGTGTTAGAATGGATGGAGATAATTATGGAAAAATGTTTTTATATAAATTTCCAACAGGAGGAACAATATATAGCCCAATGTTATTTAAACAAAAAATAAACCAGGATCCAGAAATATCTAAACAATTATCACTTTGGGATACTAAGGGTTCTCAAGTTCAATTTGGAGAAGTTTTAATAATACCAATAGGAAACTCTTTGTTATATGTAGAACCTCTTTATTTGAGAGCTTCTGGTGAAAATAGCATACCTGAAATGAAAAATGTCATAGTTGGTTACGGAGATAAACTAATACTTGAAAAAGATATAGGAACTGCTATTACTAAGATGTTTAATCTAGAGGATGAAGAAAATGATAATAACCCTAATAATGAAGGTATCGAAAATAATAAACAAGAAGGAAATTTAAATTCCGATTATTTAGGAAAATTAAAAGAAGCATATACAAATGCTATTGAATCTCAAAAAAATGGAGACTGGGCAAAGTATGGTGAGTATATAAATCAAATAGGAAAATTAATTGACGAATTATCAAAATAAATTTATATAAATAACATGACTAGCCGCTCTAAAATTTTCGTAGTAAAATGGAAGATAGAGTGGCTAGAATAATTTATATAAAGTAGTATTAACATGCATAGGTGGAGGAAATTATGGATTATGATGTATTGATATTAGGTGGAGGAATTATAGGTTGTGCTATAGCTTATGAATTATCAAAATATAACCTTAATATTGCAGTTATAGAAAAAGATTATGATATATGTAATGATACACCTTCTATAAACACAGCAACAATATATGATGGACTAGAATGTGAGGATGAATTATCATCTAAGCTTATTAGAAAAGGCAATTTATTAATGGAGGAGTATGCATTAAGATTTAAAGTTCCATATAAGAGGTGTGGTACCTTATATATAGCAAGGAATGAAATCCAGGCTATAAGTATTGATAAAATGTATGAAAGAGCTAAAGCAAAAAAAATAGATGATGTAAAACTTCTTATAGGAAAAGAAATATTGGAGTATGAACCTAATATAGAAGGAAGTATAATAAAATCAATATATATACCTAATACAGGCGTAATAAGCTCATATGATTTAGCTTTAGCATATGGTGAAATTGCTTTTGATAATGGAGTTAATTTTAGATTACAAGAAGAGGTTGAATCTATAAATAGTATAAATAAAGGATTCAAGATAAAAACAAGTAAAAATAAATTTACTTGTAAGATAGTTATTGATACAACTAAAGATAAAAATCTACAATTAGTTAATGAAAATAATACAGAAGATGATAAAGGGAAATATATGAAATATGTGGTTATTGATAAGCCTTATGAAAAGTTATATTCTAACATAATTTTTGATGTAAGAGAAAATGAAAGAATATATATAAGACCTACAATTAACAATGAAACAATAGGGGCTTATAGTAACTATAAAAATGTTCACTATGATAAAGTTATTCAAAAGATAAAACCTCTTACTAAAGAGATTAGTGAAAATGATATAAAAGTAGTAAGAGATTGGCGCCTTTTTGATGAACCTATTATTATACAAGATGATATTATTAATAGTGGGTATATAAATATTAAGGTTAATCATTATGCTAAGGTTACAATAACGCCATATTTAGCTTTGAACATATCAAAATTAGTAGTTGAAAAGTTAAATTGTAAATTTAAAAAGGATTTTAATGATAAGAGAAGGGAATATTTTAGATTTAAAAACCTATTAAATGAAGAAAGAAATAAAATTATTAAATTAGACAGTAAGTATGGACGTATTATATGTCAGTGTGAAAAAGTTAGCGAAGGTGAGATTGTAGACTCTATTAGAAGACCTTTAGGAGCTAGAACAGTAACTGGGGTAAAAAGGAGAACAGGAGCGGGATTTGGAAGTTGTGATGGGTGTTACTGCAAGGATAAAATAATTGAAATTTTGGCAAGAGAAATGGATAAAAGAGTTACAGAAGTGGTTAATAATTCAAAGGATTCAACCATTTTATTATCAAGAATAAAAGAATTTGATGAAATGTGAGGTAATAAAAAGTGAAGGATAAGGATATATTAACAACTATAGTGAGAGTAAAAGGATCTGTAGAGCGTAGGGTAGTTTCGGTAAAGAGTAGCGAACCGATAGATAAAAGTTTATGGCTTGAATGCTCTAAGTGTCTAAGTAGAATATATGTAGGACCACAGACATCAGAAGGAGATGTTATATGTAAGAATATACTTAATACAGGTGTAGATATAGTATGTACTAAATATGCTTACAAAAATTAATATTAATATTGACAAAAAATATGTTAGGGAATAATATAAACATATATTTAATGAAATAAATTATAAACCGTTGAAGAGAATAGTAGTACTAATTATATATGTAAGAGAGTCAGTGTTTGGTGTAAACTGATATATATATTATTACGAATCCGCCTCTGAGGGACTGTGATGAGCAGTACGGCATTAAGTTTGTCGTTAAATTTTTGAGTGGAATAATTAATTTTATTCAATTAGGGTGGTAACACGGAGTCTTTCGTCCCTTAGGGGGGGAAAGGCTTTTTATTTATATCAAAATATATTTATAAGAAAAAGGTAGGAGGAATAACAATGATAGACTTAAAGAAAATAAGAAATAATCCAGATGAAATTAAAGTTAAAATGGAAAATAGAGGAGAGAGTTTTGATTTATTGCTTATAGATGAAGTTGTAGAGCTTGATCAAAAGAGACGTAATATATTAATAGAGGTAGAGGAATTAAAAAATAAAAGAAATAAAACTTCAGCAGAAATTCCTAAGTTAAAAAAACAAGGTATAGATGTATCAGAAACTATGAAGGAAATGAAACAACTTTCAGAGACAATAAAAAATTATGATGTGGATTTAAATGAAATAGATCAAAGAATAGAATATATAATGATGAGAATACCTAATATACCTCATGATTCAGTTCCAAATGGTAGTGATGATGAGGATAATGTTGAAATTAAAAAATGGGGAGAGATAAGAAAGTTTGATTTTAATCCTAAAGAACACTGGACTATAGGTACAGAAAATAATTTATTGGATTTTGAAAGAGCTGGAAAAATTACAGGGTCTAGATTTACTGTTTATAAGGGACTTGGAGCAAGATTAGAGAGAGCATTAATAAATTATTTTTTAGATACTCACACTGGTAGAAATGGATATGATGAAATACTTCCTCCATATATGGTAAATAGAAATAGCATGACTGGAACAGGTCAGTTACCTAAGTTTGAAGAAGATGCCTTTAAAATTAGTGATACAGATTATTTTTTAATACCTACAGCAGAAGTACCTGTAACTAATATTTACAGAGATGAAATCCTTGAAGGAGATAAACTTCCGATAAAATATGTGGCATATAGTGCATGCTTTAGGTCAGAAGCTGGTTCTGCTGGAAGAGATACTAGAGGATTAATTAGGCAGCACCAGTTTAATAAAGTAGAATTAGTTAAATTTACAAAAGAAGAAGAATCATATGATGAACTTAATAAATTAGTTAAAGATGCAGAAAGTGTGTTACAAGGATTAGGACTTCCATATAGGATTGTAAAAATATGCAGAGGAGATTTAGGTTTTACTGCTGCTTTAAAATATGATATTGAGGTTTGGATGCCAAGTTATAATAAGTATGTAGAAATATCAAGCTGTAGCAACTTTGAAGATTTTCAAGCAAGACGTGCTAATATAAAATATAAAGATGATCCAAAAGCTAAACCTAAATTTGTTCATACAGTAAATGGTTCAGGGGTTGCTATAGGAAGGGCCTTAGCTGCAGTTCTTGAGAATTATCAAAATGAAGATGGTAGTGTTACAGTACCAGAGGTATTAAGAACATATATGGGTTGTAAAAATATAACTAGATAAAAAAATTTAGAATTTATATAAAAGTTTTTCAAAAAAATATTGACACAAGGGCTATTTCTTGATAGAATAACCCTTGTAGGAAATGGAGAGATGGTCGAGTTGGTTTAAGGCACCGGTCTTGAAAACCGGCGTACGTGTGAGCGTACCTAGGGTTCGAATCCCTATCTCTCCGCCATATTTTTAAATTGGAGAAATACTCAAGTGGCTGAAGAGGCGCCCCTGCTAAGGGCGTAGGTCGGGTAACCGTCGCGAGGGTTCAAATCCCTCTTTCTCCGCCATTTAAAAATAACCTATGAAAATTAAATAATTAAAATCAGAGTATGATTTTAATAATTCTACGGAGAGATGGTCGAGTTGGTT
>NZ_DLNT01000002.1:0-14707 GCF_002477055.1 Clostridium sp. UBA7503 | reverse complement strand
AATCCCTATCTCTCCGCCATTTTTTTATTTTTTGGAGAAATACTCAAGTGGCTAAAGAGGCGCCCCTGCTAAGGGCGTAGGTCGGGTAACCGTCGCGAGGGTTCAAATCCCTCTTTCTCCGCCAAGATATATTTAAAAATCGGATTCTTAAGAATTCGTTTTTTTGACTCAATAAGGTATAATAGAATCAAAAAATAGTTATTGAAATCATGAGGATTCTATGTTATCATGTAATAGTTATTTAGATAACCTTTTGGGGTGTTAGTTAAATGGATATAACATACGGCTACGGACCGTATATTGCGGGTTCGATTCCTACACACCCTGCCATATTTAGTCATTGCAGTTAATTTGCAATGGCTTTTTTATTTTTATATAAATATATAGGAGGGATATGATAAATTTCGACTTTAAATGCAGAAAAATTCATATATAATAATTACATAATGAGTTTATGTATGTAAATTATTATATAATTTAACTAATTTGATTATAGATAAATATATTTAATGTTAATTACATAATATGTATAATATGTATTTAGTATAGATTTCTACGCACGATAATTACTATATAAATTATTAATATATGGGGGTATATTTATGATTAAAAGAAAGTCTGATAAGACTTTAAAAAAAAGGAAACATAGTTCATTTAATTTAAAAAGTAAATCTCAAAATATAAGCAAAAGTATTAAGAATGCATTTAGTAAAATTGCAATTAGACATAAAAACTCCATTAGTAAAAAAATTAGAACTAGTAACAAAATAGATAAGGATAAAATTAATGATATAAGTAACAATATAAACAGTATAAAATCCACAGCTAAGGTTTATAAAGAAGGAAAATTACAGGTTGAAGGAACTAGTGTTAAAAGAAAAATATTAATTAGTATGATAGGTCTTACAATAGTATCAATGATAATAACTAGTACAATTATGTACATAAACTCTTCAAAGACGATTTCAAGTCAAAGTACAGAAAATATGGAGGGTATAACTACATCATCTATACAAACTATATCTGTTATGATGGATAAAGTTACCAATGAAGCTTTTGCTCTATCAAATTCTAAGGATAATCTTAATGTCTTATTAAATTATGCTCAGAAAAAAAATAGTAAAGAAGATGTTAAAAATGTAAATGAAGGCTTTAAGGCATATATATCTGGTAATAAACATGTAGACAGAATATCATTAGTTAGCCCAGAAGGTGATATAGTAGCTGATAGTGAAGAATCCTTAGTTGGAGCTAATGAAGTTGATAATTCTTATCACAGTACTAGTTCTAGCGGGGGTAAGTGGATAAGTAATACAATTAAATCCGTTGCTGGTGATAAAGGAGTTTTAGTATTTACGTATCCTGTATTAGATGAAGCTAACTATAGTAAATGTGTAGGATATATAGCATTACATGTTTATGCTGAGAGTTTTTCTACCTATATTGAAAATATAAAAATTGGACAGATAGAAAATAGTTATGCATATCTAATTGATGAAAAAGGAAACATAATATATCATCCAAACAAAGAAAAAATTGGGCAAACAATAGATATCCCTGAAATAAAGAATATAGTAGATAAGGCTATGAAGGGAAGCAATGTAGAAGTTGGATCTGTAGAGTATAAGATAAATGGGAATAAAGTAATGTCATCTTATGGATTAGTCCCTAGGACAAATTGGATTATGGTTATAGATGCGAATAGTAATGAAATAAGAAAACCGGTAATAACAATGGTTAAACAAATAGCATTAGTAGCATTAGCTATAGTTATTATAGGTTCTATTATAATAATGGTAATGGCAAATGTAATTATAAATCCTATAGTGACTGTTGCCGCTTTGGTTAATAAAACAGCTAAGTTAGATTTAACCAATGATAATTTAGCTATAATTAAGTCTAAGGATGAAATAGGTCTTATATATAGATCTATTATAAATATGCGAGAAGTATTAAGGGAAGTTGTTGGAGATATTGCAGCAACTACTGAAGTATTAACTAATAATGCTAATATAGTAGAAGAATCTACAGAGTCATTAAAAATTAAAGCAGATGAAACATTATTTGAAACTGAAAGTGTATCATCTGGTATAGAAGAAACATCAGCAACTTCTCAAGAAATTGCTGCATCTTCTACTGAAATGATTAAGAGTGTACAGAATATAGCTAGTGAAGCATTAGAAGGATATGAAATAACTAAGGATATTCTTAAGAGAGCTCAGGGCATAAAAGCTAGTGCTATAGAATCTAAAGAAAAATCAAATGATATTTATAATAGTGTAAAAAGTGAGTTGGAAGTTGCTATAACAAGTTCTAAGGAAGTTAAGCAGATTGATAAGTTAGCTGATTCTATACTTAAGATAACTCAACAAACTAATTTATTAGCTTTAAATGCTGCAATAGAAGCTGCTCGTGCAGGAGAAGCAGGAAGAGGGTTCTCTGTAGTTGCAGATGAAGTTAGAAAGTTAGCTGAAGAATCTGGTAAAACAGCAGCAGATATACAAAGAATAGTTAAAATAGTAAATAAATCTGTAGAAGAATTAGCTCTTAGTGCTGGGCGCATGAGCAATTTCATAGAACAACAAGTAATTAATGATTATGATAAAAATATAGAGCAAGGCGTTTTATACGAAAAAGATGCAGATCAATTCAATAACTTTATGAATGAGTTTAGTAGTGAAGCTGCAGTACTAAATCAAGCTATAGAAGGAATTGTTACTGCCATAGATGAAGTATCAGTAACTGTTACAGAGGGAGCTATGGGAGTATCATCTATATCATCTAAAACTATGGATATAGTAGGAAATATTGAGAGTATAAAAAATACTGCCATAGAAAACAAGGAGAATGCAGATAAATTAAATGATACTACACTTAAGTTTAGATTGTAAAAAAATAGGAGTAAGAATTTAAATTCTTACTCCTATTTTTTCTCCCATATATACAGATGTTTCTACTCCTAAATTGCTTTGATAACATATATCTTCATCTAATTTTAATATATTTTCTTTTAGTATAACTATAACTGTTGAGCCACCAAACTTAAAATACCCTTTTTCATCTCCACGGTTAATTTTGGATGATGAATAGTAGGTTTGAATAATAGATCCAACAAAGGTAGCTCCTACTTCTATATAGATAACATCATCAAAATTATCACTTTTTAGTATACTATACTCTCTTTTATTTTCTGAGAAAACTTTACTTATATTTTCAAGAGCTACGGGATTAACTGAGTAGTATTTACCCTTTATAAATGTAGATTTAGAGCAAATTCCAGAATCAACAAAGTGAAATCTGTGATAATCAGTTGGACATAATCTAAATATTAAACAAGTACCATTAGAATAATTCTTACTTAATTCTTCATTTTGTAATAACTCATTAAGGGTATATTTAAATCCTTTAACTGTAAAGCTAGAATTTTCATCAATTTTTTCTATAGCTAAGAGTTTACCGTCACAGGGGGAAATAAATGATTTTTCATCTTTACAGATATTACGACTGTGTTTTGAAAGTTTTCTATAAAAAAAGTCATTAAAGGATCTATACTCATCTATATTTTTTTCGTATTCATTTATATCTATGTTGAACTTATCTACAAAGGATTGTATATATTTTTTACTAAATTTACTATCGCAACCCATTCCATAGAGCTTACTTAAGAATTTTCGACTTGCAATTTCTGGTAGAAAGGTTTTAGCCACTGGTTTACTGTACATAAAATTAAGTATATCTCCACCAGCTACATTTTCTTCACAATAGGTCTTATTTTTTCTATCATAGTATTTTATCATAGTATCAACTCCAGATTTATCTTAAATTTAACATAATGATATTATAACAGAAAATATACTAGGCATATAAAGATATCTCCAATTAAGATACAATAATGTATATTAATTGGAGATATTTAAATAATTTTTATATTACTTCACTATTAGTAAGCTTCCTCATATCATCGTTAGATGGTTTTTCACTTCTCTTTTTAAAGAACTCTTCCGCTATTTGTGGGAAGGCTAAGTAAGAAAGAATATCTTCTTCACTAGTTGTTATATTTTTCAGTTCTTCTTTTGTCTTTTGGAACGCTGGTTCTAAAGTATCGGCATATCTTCCTTCAATAGGAGTATCATTTCCAAGAGCTTTTTTAAGAACTTCTTCATTTATTTTCCCAGGAGCTTTACCATATTCTCCTCTGCAATAAGCTTTAACCTCTTTAAGAACCATTTTATATCTTTCACCAGTTAATACATTAACTGTAGCTTGAGTTCCAACCATTTGGCTCATTGGAGTAACAAGTGGAGGGAATCCTAAGTCTTCTCTTACTTTAGGAACTTCTGCAAGAACTGCATCAAGTTTATCAATAGAATTTTGAGCTTTAAGTTGAGAAATCATATTAGATAACATTCCTCCAGGTATTTGGTTTGTAAGTCCTTCAGGCTGAGGAGTTAATACCTTTGGATCTAGTAATCCAGCTTCTAAAACTTTTGATCTAACTGGTTTAAAGAAATTATTAATTTGAGTTAAGGTACCTATATTAAGACCTGTTTCAAATCCAGCAGTTTCTAGTGCATGATGCATAGATTCTGTTGGAGGTTGAGCTGTACCACTAGAGAATGAAGAAATTGCACAGTCAATTCCATCTACACCAGCTTCTGCAGCTTTAAAGTAAGACATTTCAGCAATACCATTTGTGCTGTGAGAGTGTAAAAATACTGGAATTTTAACAGTTTCCTTTATACTCTTAACTATGTCATATGCTATAGAAGGCATTATAAGGCCAGCCATGTCCTTTATACAAATAGAGTTTGCCCCCATATTTTCAAGTTGTTTTGCTAGTTTAGTATAGTTTTTAACATCATGGATTGGACTTACAGTATAAACTATAGTTCCTTGTGCATGAGCACCTTGCTTTATAGTTTCATTCATAGCAACTTCTATATTAGCAAAGTCATTTAATGCATCAAATATTCTTATTATATCCATACCGTGATAAACAGACATTTTAATAAATTCTCTAACTACGTCATCTGGATAGTGTTTATATCCTAAAATATTTTGTCCTCGTAATAACATTTGAAGAGGGGTTTTGGTAACTATTTTCTTTATGTTCTTTAATCTCTCCCATGGATCCTCATTTAAATATCTTAAGCAAGAGTCAAAGGTTGCTCCACCCCAACACTCTAATGAATAATATCCTGCATCATCTAAATCTTTAAGAATAGGTGCAAAATCTTCAAAAGGAAGTCTTGTTGCAATAAGAGATTGATTTGCATCTCTTAGAACTGTTTCGGTTATGTTAATCTTCTTCATTATAAAATCACCTCTGAATTTTTTGTTGCAAAATCACAATATATTAGTATTTTAACATAGATTTAAATAAAAATCTGCAATAAATCATTTATTTTTCTGACAAATATATAAAGTTAAAAGATTTTTTATATTATGTGCATATAATTATGAAAATAATAAATTTTATAGATATATTATTTTAAATAGTTTATATATGTTGATTAATTAACATTAAGAGAATAGGTTCATAGTAAAAATATAGATATTAATCTATTGACGAAGAATAAATATATTATTATAATAGAGATTAGGTAATATGCGCCCGTAGCTCAGCAGGATAGAGCATCCCCCTCCTAAGGGGAAGGCCGGAGGTTCGACTCCTCTCGTGCGCACCAAAACTTAGTAAGGCTTGCTTTACTAAGTTTTTTTTATATATAATAAAAAGGAGTAAGTTATGGATAATTATTTTTTACAACAAGCAATTATTGAAGCTAAGATTGCAAAGAGTAAAAATGAAGTTCCGGTGGGAGCAATAATAGTAAAAAACAATAAAATAATAGCTACAGGTCATAATATAAAGGAATATACTAATGATCCTACTAACCATGCAGAAATTATTGCAATAAAGAAAGCATCAGAAGCTATAGGGGATTGGAGACTTAATGAATGTGATATGTACGTTACATTAGAACCATGTCCTATGTGTGCTGGTGCTATTGTTCAAAGCAGAATAAAAAGGTTATATATTGGAACCTTTGACCCCAGAGCAGGAGGATGTGGCTCAGTATTTAATATTACTCAAAGTGGAAATTTAAATCATTGGGTTAATATTAAGTGGCTATATAATGAAGAATGTAGTAATTTACTACAAGAGTTTTTCAAGCAAAAGAGAAAGGAGAAACTATAAAGATGGAAGAAGAAGCAAAACAAGAGGCATTAAGACAGGCAGTGCTAGATAAACATACTAAGGTTTGTATTTGTAAAGTTGTATCTAGAGCAGCTATAAAAAAGGCAATAGCTGATGGAGCTAAATCTTTTGAAGACATAAAAAAGGCAACAGGGGCTGGAACAGGAAGTTGTAAGGGAATGAGATGTAAACATACTATAGAAGAATTATTAAAAGAATACAAATAATTAATTATATAGATTATAATAATATAAAAAGGATTAAGGAGGGAAATAGATGAATCCAGTAGCCATAAGTATATTTGGATTAGATGTTATGTGGTACGGAATTGTAATATGCTCAGGTACCATGTTAGCGCTTTTATTAAGTCAATATACTTGTAAATTAAAAGGGATAAATTATGATGATGTATTAACTATATTCTTAATTGCATTTCCAATTTCCATAATTGGTGCAAGACTTTATTATGTATTATTTGAGTTTGGATATTATAAGGATAATTTGATGGATATATTTAATATTAGACAAGGTGGCCTTGCTATTCATGGAGGACTAATTGCAGCAGTAATAGTTGTGTATATATGTACAAAGAGAAAAGGTATAAAGCTTTCACCTGCACTAGACATGGCAGCACCATGTATTATATTAGCCCAAGCCATTGGAAGATGGGGTAATTTCTTTAATCAAGAGGCACATGGTGGACCTGTAACAGAAGCTTTTATAAGTAAGTTTCCAGGGTTCATACAAAGTGGTATGAATATAAATGGAACTTACTATCATCCTACATTTTTATATGAGTCAATTTGGAATTTAGTAGTGTTCTTTATACTATTCTATATGTTACACAAGGTTAAAAAGAATGGAGTTGTATTTTTAACTTATATAGGACTATATTCTATAGGAAGATTTTTCATAGAGGGGCTTAGAACAGACAGCTTAATGATGTTTGGGCTTAGAACAGCTCAAATTGTAAGTATTATAGGAGTACTTATATGGATTGTAGGGCTTATAATAATATACAGAAAGAAGAATAGTACAATTACACATATTTAAAAATTAAACCTTTTAGATAATCAATATTTACAAAAAATATTTTATTATCTAAAAGGTTATTTTTTGGCACTATAAAGATATTTAATCTCTTAAATTAGTGCTACCGGTATTAAGATAAAAAGATAATTTACCTGCTAAATTTTGAAGAGGCATAGTTTGAAGGTAGATTTTTCCAGGGCCTGTTAGTGTTGTTAAAAATAAGCCTTCACCACCAAAGAATATGTTTTTTAGTCCCTTAACCATTTCAATATCAAAATTTACACTTGGTTCAAAAGCAGCTACATGGCCGGTATCTACTTTTATTCTTTCTCCAGGATTTAAGTTAAGCTCTTCAACGTGACCATCAAATTCTAAAAGAACTGTCCCAGGACCGGTTATTCTTTGAAGGATAAAACCCTCGCCACCAAATAAGCCACTAGAGAATCTTTTTTTAAAATGAATATTAAGACTTACAGAACCTTCAGCTGCCATGAAAGCACCTTTTTGACAAATTATAGATTCATTAGGTTGAAGCTCTTTAGCCATTATTCTACCTGGGACAGAACAGGGGAATGCTATTTTCCCTACATTTACTGAGCAAGTAAAGGTATTTAAAAATAAGCTTTCTCCTGATAGAGATCTTCCTATACTTTTAAATAGGCCACCTTTCATGTTAGAGTCCATAATTATATTGTCACTCATCCACCCCATAGCTCCTGATTCAGAGACAATTTTATCTCCACTATTTAGGTAACAGATAGCTACTGGCATGGAACCACCTTTAATTTCATAATTAATCATAAAAAACTACCTCCATTCATATTATTTTATGATAAATATATATATATTATTAATTTAAATTGAAAACATTGTTAGTCTTAATGAAATTATACTACAATTGGAATATATTTTTAAATAAGTTTTACTTGAAAGTAATGATTTAAAATAGTATAATAATTAATACATGATATGGAGAGATGTCCGAGTGGTCGAAGGAGCACGCCTGGAAAGCGTGTATAGGGGCAACTCTATCAGGGGTTCGAATCCCCTTCTCTCCGCCATGTCGTACTAGATGGGGAGTTAGCGGTGCCCTGTAACCTGCAATCCGCTACAGCAGGATTGAATTCCTTGCTGAGGTATCAATTTGTATGGTCTGGCCTATATAAGTGGCGTTGATAACTGGGTCCCACGCAATGGAAACTCATGAACCTCGTCAGGTCTGGAAGGAAGCAGCGATAAGTGAGACCTTCCATGTGCCGTGGATTAACCTGGTTTGAGTTAACTGTATAGGTAACGCATATAAACTGATTATCGAAGCAAGGTGTGCGACTTTATTTTTTATTTAAGATGTTAAAGACATCTTTTTTTTTATCCTTTTTTAAGTAATTAATTTGAAATATAAATTAAATGAGTTAGTCTATATTAAAATATTTTAGAGAAACTAGGTATATATAATTGATTACTTAATATAAGTTGGTAAAGAATATAGAATATAACTATGAGAAGTATTATAATAGATAGGATAAGAATTATTTGTGAGTAAAATAAATAATTAAGAAGTATTGGTAGATATATATATTTATTTATTTAGAAATTTTAATGTAAGGAGTGAGGATACATGGGATATAAAGCACTTTATAGAGAGTGGAGACCTAAATTATTTAGCGACGTAGTTGGACAGCAACATATAACTGTAACGCTTAAAAATGCCATAAAAAGCGATAGGATAGCTCATGCATACTTACTATGCGGAACTAGAGGAACAGGTAAAACTTCAACAGCAAAGATACTTGCAAAAGCAATAAATTGTTTAACCCCTATAGACGGTGAACCATGTAATGAATGTGAAATGTGTAAAAGTATAAACCAAGGTACAGCTATAGATGTAACAGAGTTAGATGCAGCATCTCACAACAGTGTTGATAATATAAGGGATATTATTGATGATGTTCAGTACCCACCACAAGAAGCTAAGTATAAGGTATTTATCATAGATGAGGTTCATATGCTATCCATTGGTGCAGTTAATGCATTTCTTAAGACATTAGAAGAACCACCAAATAGAGTAATTTTTATATTAGCAACTACTGATCCTCAAAAGCTTCCTATAACAATATTATCAAGATGTCAAAGGTTTGATTTTAAGAGAATAAGTAGCGAAAATATATTTTTAAGGTTAAAACAAATAGCCGATTCATTATCAGTAAACATTGAAGAAAGTAGCTTAAGATTATTATCTAGAATGTGTGATGGAGCAATGAGAGATGCTTTATCAATATTAGATCAAGCTATATCAATAAACAATGTAGTTAGATATGAGGATTTAGTAGATATGTTAGGAATAACTACTAATGACAGCATGGTGACTATAGTAGATAATGTGATAAATCGAGATACAGAGGGATGCATAAGAGTAGTAAATAAATTAATCTTGGATGGAAAAGATATTAACTTACTAATTAGAGATTTGATTACTCATATGAGAAATCTATTAATGATAAATGTAAGTAATAATTTAGAAGATGTATTGGATATGTCTATTGAAAACATAGAAAGTATAAAAAATCAAAGCACTAGAATTAGAGTAGAGGAAATCATGAGGTGTATAAGTATACTTCAAGAAGCCGAAGATAGTGCTAAAGGTACAAAGCAGGCTAGAATATATTTAGAACTAGCAATAATAAAAATGTGTAAGATAAAATATGATACCTCTATGGAAACTATATTAGCTAGACTGAATAGATTAGAGGATAAAATTGCATCAGGGAATATTACAGTACAAAATGCAATAAAAGAAGTAAAGAAAATAAGACCAGAAATAAATCCAAGTATAACTAAAGTTAAAACAAGCAAACCAGTGGAGCTTAATAATGAAAATATAGAATTACCAATTACAGCAGGAGAAAGTAAGCTAAATGTTGAAATTATTAGAAAGTCTTTTAAAGATATTCAAAATATCCTTAAGCAAAAAAATAATATGGTAATAGCTACAGCGTTAATGATGGGAAAAGTTCAGAAATTCAAGAATGGAGTTATTACTGTCGGCTTTACAAAGGAATACAATTTTCATAAACAAAGACTTGAAAGAGAAGAATATAGAAAAGTTATAAATGATATATTCTCAGAGGTATTAGATGAAAAGGTTCATGTTATTTATGAAATAGAAAATGATAATATAAATAGGGAAGTTAATAAAGAAAAAATACTATCAGATATATTTCCCGATACATTAGTGGAAATATGTGATGAATAAAATTTAAAGGTTTTAATAAATTGATGGTTACATTATAATATAATATTATATACTAGTTATAATGAAATATATTTTTTAGGAGGTATTACAATGGCAAAAGGCGGATTTCCAGGAATGGGTGGAAATATGAATAATTTAATGAAGCAAGCACAAAAACTACAGAAACAAATGGAGGAAGCTCAGAAAGATTTAGAAAATAAAGAGTTTGAAGCATCTGTTGGTGGTGGAGCTATAACAGTAAGAGTATCTGGAAAAAAAGAATTAAAAGATATAATAATCAAACCAGAAGTAGTTGATCCAGATGATGTAGAAATGTTACAAGATTTAGTTTTAACAGCTGTAAATGAAGCTTTGAAGAAAGCAGAAGAAGAAACTAATTCATCTATGGGAAAACTAACTGGTGGACTTAATATACCAGGAATGTTTTAATAGAGGTGACTAATTTGGATTTTTATCCTATAGCTATAGAAAAACTAATTGAGGAATTTGGAAAGCTGCCGGGTATAGGAAGTAAAACTGCTCAAAGACTTACATTGTATGTTTTAAATCTTCCTAAAGATGAGGTTGAAGAATTTGCTAATGCATTAGTGAAAGCAAGAGGTACAATAAAGTATTGTTCAATATGTGGAAATTTTACTGATAGTGATCCATGTGCTATATGCTCAAATCCTAACAGAGATAAAAGTACAATATGTGTAATTGAGCAACCTAAAGATATAATGACAATTGAAAAGGTCAGAGAATTTAATGGGGTATATCATGTACTTCATGGCACAATATCTCCAATGCAAGGTAGAGGACCAGATGACATAAAGTTAAAAGAATTGATAACTAGAGTAAATAATGATTTAAAGGAAATCATTGTTGCAACAAATCCTAACATAGAAGGTGAAGCAACTGCCATGTATATATCAAAAATATTAAAACCTTTTGGAGTTAAAGTTACAAGAATAGCTCATGGAATTCCAGTAGGTGGAGATTTAGAATATGCAGATGAAGTTACTTTATCTAAAGCTCTAGAAGGTAGAAAAGAAATATAATTGATTTATACAGAAGACTTGTGAGAATAGCGGATATATTTTCACAAGTCTTGTTATTTAATATACTATTCAAATAACAAGTATATATCATCCATTATATGTCAAAAATATATTTAAGTATATATAATGGAGGTATTATTATGAACAGAGATAAAATAATAGAGACTATACTAGCTAAGAATATTTATACACCTGAACAGCGTGAAATAATAAAAGGAATACAGGACTCAATAACGGAAATTGAAGTTGCTAGAAGTTGCTTCGATAATGTTAGTGATAAAAGTTTAATAGATATATCTATATATAAAGAAGATGAAGCTAAAGCTAAATATGTATATTTTCTAAACCAAGCAAAGAAAAGTGGAATAACAGTGGGTGTTGATTGTATGATAGAAGAATTAAATTATTGCAATAAGTGGTAATATAAAGTAAAATAACTAATAAATTTATTAATAGATAAAATTATTTAAGAATTAATCATAAGATTTTATTTTAATAATTACTAAAATAATTTTAATTATAAGGGGGATGAAAATGCCAAACATTATATTTTTTATAATAGCTATAGTTGCAATATTTATAATTGGTAAAATATTTGCATGGCCACTAAAAGTTTTATTAAACTTAATTGTTAACGGAATAGCTGGGGGTATATTATTGTGGTTAATAAATTTAGTAGGTGGAAACTTTGGACTAGTAATACCTATTAATGCAATAACAGCACTTATAGCTGGAATACTTGGTATACCAGGGGTATTATTCTTAATAATATTGAATTATCTTAGATAGGGAAAAAGGAGTGTGGTAAAATAACTTTTTAATAAGTTAGAAGCTACACTCCTTTTTTAAACTAATAGATATAATTTAGAGAATAAATATGTAAATTTAGAAAAAATAAAAAATGTATTTACAGAATATTTTTAAAATGGTAGAATTTATTTATCAAATGGGGGTGTATGTATGGGATTTAATGAATTTAAATATGAAAGACCAAATTATGAAAAAATAAAAGAAAAATTAATGGGTCTAATAGATAAAACAAATGAGAGTAACAACATAATCGAAGTTAAAGAGCTTATTAATGATATTAATGAAATTAGAAATGGAATAGTTACTTTAAGTACTATAGCTAACATAAGATATAGTATAAATACGGAGAATGAGTTTTATAGTAAAGAAAGAGAATATTGGGATGAATATGATCCTCTATATAACGAAATAAACTCAGAATTTTATAAAGTTATTGTAAATAGTAAATTCAGATCAGAATTAGAAAAGGAATTTGGAAAACAATTCTTTAGTATAGCAGAATATAATATAAAATCATTTTCTAAAGAAGTAATAAAGGATTTACAATTAGAAAACAAACTATCATCAGAATATAGTAAACTTATAGCTTCAGCTAAAATTATGTTCGAAGGTGAAGAAAGAAACTTATCTGGATTAACTCCATTTATACTGTCAGAAGATAGAGATATGAGAAGACGTGCTAGTGAAGCTAAGTATAAATTCTTTACAGATAATGAAGCAGAAATAGATAGATTATATGATGAGCTGGTTAAAATTAGAACTACTATAGCATATAAGCTTGGATTTAAAAACTTTGTAGAACTTGGATATGTGAGAATGTTAAGAACTGACTACAATTCAGAAATGGTAAGTAAATTTAGAGATCAAGTAAGAGATTATATAGTACCGATAGCAAATAAACTATATAAAAGACAAGTAGAAAGGTTAGAGTTAGATCAACTTAAATATTATGATGAAAAGTTTGAATTTTTAACTGGAAATGCTAAACCTAAAGGAAATCCGCAATGGATAGTTAATAATGGTAAAAACATGTATTCTGAACTTTCAGCTGAAACTAAAGAATTTTTTGATTTCATGATAGAAAATGACTTAATGGATTTAGTTACTAAAAAGGGCAAGGAAGGTGGTGGATACTGTACTTATATACCAAACTACCAATCACCATTTATATTTTCGAATTTTAATGGTACTTCAGGAGATGTAGATGTATTAACTCATGAAGCTGGTCATGCATTCCAATGTTATAGAAGTAGATGGATTTCTATACCAGAGTGTAACTTCCCAACTTATGAGAGTTGTGAGATTCATTCAATGAGCATGGAATTTTTCACTTGGCCATGGATGAAACTTTTCTTTGAAAATGAAGAAGCTAAATATAAATACTCTCATTTAGGAGATGCTATTAAATTTATTCCGTATGGTGTAACAGTAGATGAATTCCAGCACTTTGTATATGACAATCCAGATGCTACGCCAGATGAAAGGAAAAAGACATGGAGAAATATTGAGAAAAAGTATCTACCTCATAAAAATTATGAAGAATGTGATTTCTTAGAAAGAGGTGGATGGTGGTTCCAACAGGCACACATATTTAATAGTCCATTTTATTATATAGATTATACACTAGCTCAAATATGTGCTCTTCAATTTTGGAAAAAAGATCAAGAAAATCATGAACAAGCATGGGAAGATTATTTAAGATTATGTAATGTTGGAGGTACAATGTCATTTGTAAATCTAGTTAAATATGCTAATTTAATTTCACCATTTGAAGATGGATGCGTAAGCTCAGTAACTGGAGAGATAGATAAATACTTAGGAAGTATAGATGATAAAAATCTTTAATAGTAAGTTAAATGATGTAGTGATGAATATAATCACTACATTATTTTTTATGATAATGTATTTGTTATATAGGTATATTTCTAAAAAAAATTACAGTAGTTAATAAGTATAGAAAGATTTTATAGAGGTAAATATATAAATATTTATATAGGTTACATTTTAAATAGTTGTTTTATTCATGCGAGTTTCAAGGGAATTAGTATTTTGATAATAAAACTAAATACATTATAATAGGTAGCAGTAATAATGATATTGTTGTGTGCTTACCTATAATAAAAATTCAAATTGATATACTATATTTTAAATAAATATTCAAAACAATAGAATATAAACTAATACTTTACCTAGTGTATCAATATTAGGATAAGGTAGCATTTAAATGAAAATAGAAGATATATAAGGATAATTTTATGTAAAAAGAATATTAGGTGGATTTTACAAGAATAAATCATGATAAGATAAGTCTTGTCGCTGAGAGATGCGGCAGAAAACAACAAGAAATTAAGAAAAAAAACTTCTTAAAAAAAT
>NZ_DLNT01000051.1:0-13433 GCF_002477055.1 Clostridium sp. UBA7503 | reverse complement strand
TATAGGGTACATTTTACTTTATTCCATGTTTTTTTATTTTATCTACTTTTCAGTATAATTGATAATATGTTTTATTTTCATATTAATACTACCATCCCCCACTCTTTCAATTTCGAATCTATTAATATCATTATAAGCTTCTTCTGATATATATAAATCTATATCTTTATCTATTTTTAGCCTAACTCTCTTCAATTTCTTTTCTACCCACTGCTTATCTAAATCTATAGTTTCACTTACTCCACTTTCAATTGCAAAGGTTCTAAAGTTTTCTTTTAGAGACTGATTTTCTTTAAAAACTTCTTCTGCAAAATTATTCAAGTCTATAGAATCTTCTTCTCTGAGCCTCTTCTTAACTTCTCTACGTACTATTTCTTGTCCTTCTGCATTTTCACTAAGGGCATTTTGAGTCCATTTTTCCGCTACTTTCAAAAACTGCTTTGTCTTATCTCTTTCATTTTCTACTATAGTACAGCCTAAATAATTATCTATAAAATAATTAGCTCCATATTCTTTATTTTCTTTATTGCTTTTACTTTGCTTATCAATTACTAATAAATCATAGGGATTATCACTAGCCATAGCCTTAATAAATGCACACTTTTGTATCCTAGAACTACTTGAAGGTAGTCCTGTAAATTGAGGTATTATATCTATTCCAATCTTTCCATCTACAAACTCTACATTGTGCATATAATTTTTAATATAGTCCATCTTAAATATACCTATAAATGCTCCATACTCTGTAGTAAAGGATACAGTAAGCAAATCACAGGAAGGTATGCTCCCTTTTGATCTCATCAAGATAAACATCTGACTAGCTAATTCCTTTGATACATTGGTTAGATTGTTTTCTCCATTTAAATATTCTTGACATACTTCCTTTACAATATTTCTCTCCTTATTAAAAATAGCATATTTAAGTTCCTCATCCTTTAGACATCTTTGAATGTGTTTAAAAATAAAAGTATACACTTCTTCTGTTAATTCTAAGGGATACTCATTTAAAACTGGCTCATCGGAATTGTTATCTAAAATATGAATAATAGCTTCATTTATATTAATTTCATTTATATACTCCATCACTTACCTCCATAAATTTTAGTATACATATCTTTATGTATATTTACTATTCTAGTATATCTACTATAGATTTTTAACAGTATAAGAATAATTATATATTTTTTTTTAACAATATCAATAAAATTTGTTATAATCTTAAACATAAGGTATAATGTCATCATTAAAGAAAAAGGGGTGCTATCCTTGGAAGAAATGGAAACTAGAATTTTAAAGATAGATGTAGATGAAATAAAATCTAAACTTAACAGTCTAGGCTGTGAAAAAGTTAAGGATGAAAATCAAGTTAATAACCTCTATGATTTTCCAGATAGAAGACTGCTAAGTAAAAAAGGTTATGCTAGAATTAGAATAGTGGAAGATAATTTAAATAATATAATAATAAATTATATGACTACAAAAAAACTTCTAAGCCAAGAAAAGTATAAAGTTATGGAAGAAAATGAAATTGTTATAGACAATAGTACCATTGGAAGTCAAATCTTCACCGCCCTTGGCCTTGAACTAGTAGAATCAATAAAAAAATATAGAGAAAGTTATAAATATAAGAATTCTCTTATTGAAATTGATATAAATGATAAAAGCTTTTGTCCCTTTCCTTATTTAGAAATAGAATCAACGGATGAGGAAGAAATAAAAGAAATTGTAGATTTACTTGGATATACTATGGAGGATACTACCTCTAAAACAATCTTTGAAATATTAAATACAGAAGGATCAGTAAAAGGAGTATAATGTTTGGTTATGTAACACCCTATAAAATGGAATTAAAAATTAAAGACTATGAAATGTTCAAAGCTTACTATTGTGGGTTATGTATATCTATAAAAAATAATTTTTCTAATTTATGCAGAATGACTTTAAATTATGATATGACTTTTTTAGGTATACTTTTGGATAGTCTAGAATACAGTAAACATAAGTACGTAGTTACTAAATGTATAGCTCATCCTATGAAAAAAAAGCCTAAGGTTATAGATAATAGAGCTTTAGATTATGTTGCCTTTTGTAACGTGTCTCTAGTATACTACAAATTATTAGATGATTATAATGATGATAATTCTCTAAGTAAAAAGTTTATTTCTATGTACATAAAAAAATTTATAAATAAATCTAAAGAGGACTTATCTCCAATTTTAGTTAATATAGAACAAAATATAAAGAAGTTAAGCTTCCTTGAGAAATCCGAAGAAATCATATCTATTGATGAACTCAGTGACCCTTTTGCATCTTTAACAGCTTTTATAGTATCTTACTATTATAAAGATGAGAACTTTTATAATGAACTATATGATTTAGGTTATAATCTAGGGAGATGGATTTATATAATAGATGCCTTTGATGACTTAAAGGAAGATATGGAAAAACATAAATTTAACGCCTTAAACAAAGCCTTCAATGTTGAAAATCTACCCTACGAAGACTTAATTATTAAACAAAGTAGTAGAATAGAGTTTAACTTAATAATGAGTGCAAATTCTACTTCTGAAGCTTTAGATAAACTTCCAATAAATAAAAATAAAGACTTACTATTTAATATATTACAACTAGGACTTATGAATAAAATCGAAACTATAAAATCAAGGAGTGACAAGAAACATGAAAAATCCTTATGAAGTACTTGGAGTTAAAGAAAATGCCTCTCAAGATGAAATCAAAAGAGCCTATAGAGAGTTAGTAAAACAATATCATCCAGACAAGTATGTTGATAACCCACTAAAAGATTTAGCAGAGGAAAAACTTAGAGAAATAAATGAGGCTTATGATACATTAAGCAAAAAAAATAATTTTAACAGTAGCTCATCTAACTATGGAAATACTTCTTCAAACTATGGTGGAAGTTCTAATAGCTATAATGATCCCAATCTTCAATCTGTTAGAATTGATATTAATAGAGGAAATATTGGTGGTGCAGAAGCAAAACTTAATGCCATAACTAATAGAACTGCAGAATGGAACTTTTTAATGGGAGTTGTTCACCTTAGAAAAGGCTGGTATGACAGCGCAAATAATTTAATAAAGACAGCTTGCAGAATGGATCCTAATAACTTTGAATATAAACAAATGCTTAATCAATTAAACCATACACAGAATACCTATAGAAGTAACTATTATGGACAAAGAAATAGCTCTAATGATATGTGTAGTACTTGCTTAAATATTTGGATGTTAGATACATGTTGTGAATGTATGGGTGGAGATTGTATTAGTTGTTGTTAAAAGGAGGTTCCTATGAAAGAAAATAAGGCTTCTAATGTAGCAAAGGGCGGTATGCTTATTGCTTTGACTCTTATTATCTTGTATACCGCTAATTTTATTACCTTTAACACTTTATTCTTATTAGGCTTAACTTCAGCACTTATTCCCCTGGGAATCCTTATTGCTGATATGAAAACTACTTTATTAGTATATTTAGGCTCCTCTGTATTAGCTTATTTTATAATCCCAGATAAAACTCTTTGTCTTTTTTATGTGCTAATCTTTGGTCCCTATGGCATAGTAAAATTTTTTATAGAACAAAAAAGAAATACACTTATAGAAATCACATTAAAACTAGTTTATTTTAACGTTATAACCTTTATAGCATTTCTTTTATATAAACAATTATTTATGGCTACCATTCAAATGCAATACCCTTTAGTAGTTATATTTATAGGTGGAAATATAGCCTTCTTTATATTTGACTACGTTCTTACGGTATTCATAAATAGTGTGAGAACTAAAAAATTTAAAATTTAGGGATATGATATTGAAATCCCTTGACATTTAGTTAACTCTTAATGTATAATTTTTTAAAACTTAATTATTTATTGCAGTGATGAGGAGTAGTAATATAATTACTTATTTGAAGAGAGCTACAGCTTGGTGTAATGTAGTAATAAGCTTATATGAACTTGCCTAGGAGCTTACTTGTTAAAAGCAAGTACGGATTTAACCGTTATATTATCAAGGGAGACCTTTATGGTCTAAATAGAGTGGTACCGCGGAATTATAGTTTTCGTCTCTTTCATAAGAGATGAAAGCTTTTTTTTATTTAAAATAATATTTGATATTTATCAAACAAGGAGGATTACTATGGCTAGATATGGAACTGCTACAGATAAAAAATGGCAGGAAAAATGGGAAGAAACAAACCTATATAAATTCGATGAAAACAATATGGATAAAAAATTATACGTACTTGAAATGTTCTCATACCCCTCTGGAAGCCAATTACATGCAGGACACTGGTTTAACTACGGACCAGTAGATTCATGGGCTAGAATGAAGAGAATGCAAGGATATAACGTATTCCAACCAATGGGCTTTGATGCTTTTGGTCTTCCAGCAGAAAACTTTGCAATTAAAACTGGTATACATCCTAAAGACTCTACTGATAAAAATATTGAAACTATGGAAAAACAACTTAAAGCAATGGGTGCAATGTTCAACTGGGAAAATGAAGTTGTTACTTGTAGACCAGATTATTATAAGTGGACCCAATGGTTATTCCTAAAATTGTATGAAAAAGGTCTTGCTTACAGAAAAAATGCTCCAGTAAACTGGTGCCCTAGCTGTAACACAGTACTTGCAAATGAGCAAGTTGTAGAAGGTCATTGTGAAAGATGTGAAAGTGAAGTAACAAAGAAAAACTTAACTCAATGGTTCCTTAAAATCACAGACTATGCAGATGAGCTTTTAGAAAAACTTGATGGTCTTGATTGGCCAGAAAAAACTAAAGCTATGCAAAAACACTGGATTGGAAGATCAACTGGTTCAGAAGTAACTTTTAAAGTTAAGGATTCTAATATTGAATTCAACACATTTACCACAAGAGTTGATACTTTATTTGGAGTTAGCTACGTTGTTCTTGCTCCTGAAAATGAATTAGTTGAAAAGCTTACTACAGAAGAAAATAAGGCTGCTATTGAAGCTTATAAAGAAACATCTGCAAAGCAAAGTGATATAGAAAGACAGTCTATCTCTAGAGAAAAAACAGGAGTATTCACTGGTTCCTATGCTATAAATCCTATAAATGGCCGTGAGATTCCAATATGGGTTGGAGACTATGTACTTAATACTTATGGTACAGGTGCAGTAATGGCAGTTCCAGCTCATGATGATCGTGACTATACTTTTGCACAAAAATATAATCTTCCAATAGAGAGAGTTATAGAAGGTGGAGATGCTCTTCCATTCACTGAATATGGTCGAATGATGAATAGTGGAAAATTTGATGGTCTTAAAGGAGAAGAAGCTAAGGATGCAGTGGTTGCAGAGCTTGAAAAGTTAGGTCTTGGTAAAAAACAAGTTAACTACAGACTACGTGACTGGTTAGTTTCTAGACAAAGATATTGGGGTGCTCCAATTCCAATGATTCATTGTGATAAGTGTGGAACTATTCCAGTGCCAGAAGCTCAATTACCTGTAGAACTTCCATACAATGTAGAATTTGCACCAGATGGAAAATCTCCTCTTGCAAAATCTGAAGACTTTATAAATGTAACTTGTCCTAAGTGTGGAGGTGCTGCACACCGTGATGAAGATACTTTAGATACCTTTGTATGTTCATCTTTCTATTATTTGAGATATGCAGATAATAAAAATAGTGAAAAAGCATTTGATAGTGAAATAATAAATAAGATGCTTCCAGTAGATAAATATGTAGGTGGTCCTGAACATGCTTGTATGCACCTTCTATATGCAAGATTTATCACTAAGGCTCTTAGAGATATGGGACTTCTAAACTTTGATGAACCATTCCTATCATTAACTCACCAAGGCTTAATTCTAGGACCAGATGGACAGAAAATGAGTAAGTCTAAAGGTAATACAATATCTCCTGATGACTACATCAAAGAATATGGCTCTGACGTATTTAGAATGTACCTAATGTTTGGATTTGGATACACTGATGGCGGAGCTTGGAGTGATGATGGATTAAAATCTATTGGTAGATTTGTAGATAGAATAGAAAGAATTCTTGAAACATCAATTTCAGAAATTAACTGTAACAAGTCTTCTAAAAATGTAATAGAAGCACCTGAAAAAGAGCTTAACTATTGGAGACACTTTGCAATTAGAGGTGTTAGTGAGGATGCTGAAAAGCTTCAATTCAACACTGCCATTGCAAGACTTATGGAGTTTACCAATGCTCTTAATAAGTATCTAAATGAAGCTGTTAAAAATACAGACTTCTTAAAAGAAGTATTAGTTGATTATATTAAGCTTTTAGCTCCTTTTGCTCCTCACTTCAGTGAAGAACAATGGGAAAACCTTGGGATGGGCTACTCAGTATTTAATGAAAAGTGGCCAGAATTTAATCCAGCTGCTTTAGTTAAAGATGAAGTAGAAATCGCTATTCAAATTAATGGTAAAATTAAAGCAAAAATAAATGTTGCAACCTCTTCTTCTGAGGATGAAATAAAAGAAGCATCTTTAAATGATGAAACAATAAAATCTAACCTTGAAGGAAAAACTGTAAGAAAAGTTATAGTTATTAAAGGTAGACTTGTAAATATAGTAGCTAATTAATCTAATTATAAAAAACAGAGGAAAATCTCCTCTGTTTTATTTTTCACTATGATTTATTGGTAATTTTCTTTCACTATTATTAGAATTTTTACCTTCTCTTATGGTTATGCAACTATGTCTTACTTCTTTATCTTTTATGGTAATGGGCCTAATAAAAATATCATCATGCCATATTTTTATTAAATAGGTCTTATTGGGTGGTAATGGCCCAAATAAAAATTGACCATATTCATCTGTAAAAGTATGGGTTATAGGTAATATACTTAATGGGTCATTTGGATCTTCAAGTATGATTAACTTTACTACAGCATCACTAATTGGTTTATTATTCTTATCAATTACTCTACCATAGATAACACCTCTGTTATCATCACCAGTTTCAACTTTAGCATCTACATACTTATCTCCATAAGTAGTTGATTGAAATTTAATTAATTGTTCACTCATTTTATACCTCATGAATTATTGCTTATATCATCATATGAGGAATATAAAACTTTTGTACCAATGAATTATTTGTACCTTTCAAGAACCTTTTTAGTTTCTTCTAATAGGCTTGTAAGTTCAAATACATCTCCTACTTCTAATAACTTATTAAGCTCTTCCGTAAACCTTGATGCTTCTCCAGTTTTCCCTAGGGAAGATATAGTTAATATATTTTCCACTATATTACTTACTAAAGAAGATTTTACCTCAAATAGCTTTTGAGCATCCTTTATTTCATCTTTTATTGCTAACATTTCTGTATCTAAGTTAAAGGCTGCATCTGCTGCACTTTTAAGCTTTCCTTTAATGTCTATTGGTATAGCATGCTTATATTTATAATTTAAAGAATGTTCCACTGTAGCCCAGAAGTTCATTGCCAAAGTTCTTATTTGAAATTCAGCAAGCACTTCACACATTCCAGATGCCATATTTACTGGATACTTTATAATCATATGATAACTTCTATAACCACTAGATTTTACATTAGTAACATAATCTTTTTCATAAATTATATGCATGTCTTTTCTTTCACGTATTATATTTACTACTTTATCTATATCATCTACAAATTGGCACATGATTCTCAGTCCAGCAATGTCTTCCATTTCATACTGGATTCTATCTAAAGGTATATCAAATTTATTAGCTTTCTCTAGTATACTGGAAACCTCTTTAACCCTACCCGTTACAAATTCAATAGGTGAGTATTCATTTTTCTTTCTTAATTCTCTTCTTATACTTCTAAACTTTACTTTTAATTCCTCTACTGCTTGGTCGTATGGAATTAAAAAACTCTTCCACTCAATAACTGCCATATATGTCATTCCTTTACTAACCAATTCTATTAATCCGTATTTAATTATATCATATAATGGTATTTTTTATGGTATTTTATATGACTTTTATTGAATTTTTTATTAATCTAAAATCTTAATAGGAGTAAAATCTATATAATCACAGGATGTTAAAATATACTCAACTCCATCTTTTTTTCCTTCAAAAACATTTAAAAGTCCTCCACCATGAAGATGTCCATAGATTACCTTATCCACTTTATATTCCTTAAACATTTCTAAAAATTCATTTTCCTGCATATTAGGAAATATAGGTGGATAATGAATCATACATATTATTTTTTTATAACCACTTTTTATTGCTGCATCTATGGAAAATCTTAATCTTATAAGTTCTCTATCATAGATTTTTTTATCGTGAGAATTAAATTTGGGATTATTCTTTAAAATCCATCCACGACTTCCACATATAGCATAATCCTCATATACGAAAAAATTATTTTGGATAAACTCCATCCTCTGAAACATAGAATTAAGCTTAGTAATTCCAGTCCACCAATAGTCATGGTTTCCCCTAACAAATATTTTTCTCCCCGGAAGATTATTTATAAATTCTAAATCAGCCTTGCCATTTTCCATATTCATAGACCATGAAATATCCCCTGCTACTAATACTGTATCTTCATCTTTCACAATTCTAATCCAATTTTCTTTTATTTTTTCATCATGATTGCTCCATTTTTCCCCAAATATATCCATAGGCTTTTCTCCTGTGGAGGCTAGATGAAGATCTGAAATTGCATATAATGCCACTTAACCACCTACTATCTATTTCATAATCTTTTTATTTAAATTTATTTGTACTTATTATCTATCTCCATAACATAGGCTATAACCTTTGCCACTACATCATAAAGCTCATAAGGAATTTCACTATCTATATCAACTTTAGTAAGCATATCTGCAAGTTCATCATTATATACAATAGGTACATCACTTTTTTCTGCTTCTTCAAGGATTTTATCAGCTACATTACCCATACCTGCTGCTGTAACCTTTGGAGCATTCTGCCCATATTCATATTTTAAAGCTGCTGCTTTTTTTCTCTTTCTATCTTCCATATAAGCACACTCCTAGCTAAACTCTAGTATTAATTGTAGTGAAATCATCATCTTCAAAGAAACTTCTGCAATTTGAAAAAGAAAAATCATGTTTTTTCTCTTTTATAAAAATATTAAACATATACTTACTATCCATTAAGTCATTAATTAACTTTCCCTTAAATCTTTCTAATATCTTTACATATGTGGCTTCACTCTCTATTTCAATAGTGGCTGAATTTTTATTAACGGTTAAATAAGCATCTACCTTTTCCATATTTACAGTGGCTACACTAGCCGCTATTTTAATATTTTCAGTATCTAACTTTTTTCCTTTACTTCTTTCATCCTTAATAATCAGCTTACAATCATATTCCTTATCTTTCATATCCAGTGGAACATTAAGGAAATAATAATTATTATTTATTGTATTAAACATTTTAAACTCTTGAAACTTGGTTTCTAAGTTTTGAATCACATTATTAAAAGTACTAGTTTCTTTCTGGGATAACTTAATTAATTCCATTAAATCATTTTTTATAAAGGATATTTTTTCTCTTAATTGATCCTTTACCATATTGCCAGTTATACTTCTATCTACCATGATATCTGATTTAAGCTGCTTAAAGAGTTTATTAGTGCTATCTACTTCGTCCTTGCCTTGAGATGCCATTTTCCCCAGTAGATCCTCTTCATCATTGACTATTCCTATTGTTCTTTCATTTATAATATCATTAGAATGCTTTCCTTCTTTGTTTACCATCTTTTCCGAATATAATATAGGTTCTTTATTTTCTAAGCTTTCCTTTATTGATACCATAGGTTGAGAACTATCTTTTTTAGAATACATTAATTTATCGCCTTCATTGAAAGTTGAATTTCTATTAACAATAACTTCTCCCTGTGTATCTTTATTAATATTGCCAATAATCTGTTCTTTAATAACATTAGTAGTTTCCTTTATTTCTGGTAAAATACTGTATTCATTAGAGATAACCTTTGAAAAAGCTTTGATATTATGTTCATTTAGCTTTATATCTAGAGCTTTCATAACAAATACATCATCTATCTTTAAATTCTTAATTTCATTTAAAACTCTACCTAAAGTTTCTTTTATTTGCTTAGCTTCAGAACTATTATTTTGTAATCCTTTAGCTTCTATAAATTTATCAATGAATTTATTTAAATCCTTAGGAGAATTATTGCTTTGATTTATAAATTCCTTAAGTCCCTTAATTTCTAAAAGATTTTCTTCTGTAATTGGAATATTGTTCTTAAGCATAGATTTTAATATAGGCACATCCTCTTTGCCTACTGAAAAATCTAAATTCTTAAGGAGTTCTTCCATTAATGGATCCTTAATAGCTGAGTTACTATTGTTCCCAAGGCTATCTATAACATTTGATTCTAATATACTAAGAAGGAATTTTCCTCCTTCAAATCCATCTAGTTGAAATTTAAACATATAATCATCTAAATTTTCTTGAAGTATTTCTCCATCTACCCTTGCCGGAAATACTCTTCCATCAAGTAACTTTATTATAACATCAGTTGTACTTCCCTCTAACCTTAAAATTCTAGCAGAAAATGAATCTCCTTTTTTAAAGGTGAGCTTGTTAAAATCATCTCTTGTTGTATAGTTTTGTACCA
This sequence comes from Clostridium sp. UBA7503, assembly GCF_002477055.1. NCBI lineage: Bacteria > Bacillati > Bacillota > Clostridia > Eubacteriales > Clostridiaceae > Clostridium > Clostridium sp. UBA7503. Next base: position 2,809 of record NZ_DLNT01000051.1, on the reverse strand, counting down.
TATTAATTTTCCATATATTTGACATAGACTTCACCCCCTATTAAACTAATCGTATCATTTTCAGTTTAGTGAAGTATATTGCAAAAACAATGAGTATACCATTAGGCATACTCATAAATTTTTTTTACTAAGCTATCACTAATTTATAGAATTTCTTCTTTCCTCTTTTTATTAAGGCATATCCATCCTTTTCTAGGTAGCTTTCATTAAATGTTTCATTAACATCTTCTATTTTTATATCATTTATAGTAAGTCCACCTTGCTCTATAAGTCTTCTTCCTTCTTTCTTAGATGGAACAATACCTGTTTGTGCTATTATATCAAGAATTAAAGCAGCTTTCATATCTTCAGCAATTTCTACTGTAGGTACATTGCTCATGTCTACTCCACCACTAAATAGAGCTTCTGCAGCCTTTTTAGCTCCCTCTGCTTCTTCTTCTCCATGGATAAGTTTTGTAACCTCATAAGCAAGAACCTTTTTAGCTTCGTTAATTTCTGCTCCTTCTAAAGCTGAAAGTCTTCTTACTTCATCCATTGGAACAAATGTTAGTAGGCATAGACACTTCTCTACATCTGCATCATCAATGTTTCTCCAGTATTGGTAAAATTCAAATGGTGATGTTTTATTAGGATCAAGCCATACTGCTCCATTGGCTGTTTTACCCATCTTATTTCCTTCACTATTTGTAAGTAGTGAACATGTCATACCATAAGCTGATTTACCTTCTTTTCTTCTGATAAGTTCCATTCCTGCTAAGATATTTGACCACTGGTCATCTCCACCTAATTCCATTGTGCAATCATATTTTTTATTCAATACGTAGAAATCATATCCTTGCATTAACATGTAGTTAAACTCTAAGAAGGATAATCCTTTTTCTAATCTTTGTTTAAAACATTCAGCAGTAAGCATTCTATTAACTGAGAAGTGTGAACCTATATCTCTTATAAAATCCACATAATTTAAATCTAAAAGCCAGTCTGCATTATTCTCTAGGATTGCTTTATCATCACTAAAGTCTATTAGCCTTGAAAGTTGACCCTTTATACAAGATATATTGTGATCAATTTCCTCTTTAGTTAGCATTTTTCTCATATCTGTTCTACCTGATGGATCACCTATCATTGCAGTACCACCACCAACTAAAGCTATTGGTCTATGCCCTGCCTTTTGCATATGAGACATAAACATCATAGCAATAAAATGTCCTATATGAAGACTATCTGCTGTGGGATCAAATCCTATATAAAAAGTTACCTTTTCCTTTGCAAATATTTCTTTCATTTCTTCTTCATGTGTTAATTGCTTTAAAAATCCACGTTCCTTTAAAACGTCATATACATTGTAATTTTCCATAACTTCCTCCAACATCTTATAGTTTTTTTACTTTAATCTTCGGCTATGATTTCAATTTTAACAAATATAATTAAGAAACTAAAAAAGTCCCTAGTATAAAAATACTAGGGACGAAAATTTCCGTGGTACCACCCAAATTTATAATTTAAAATCTTTAAAAGCATTTAAATTATTCTCTTCCTTAATAACGTTAGGAAACCGTAACAGCCTACTACTACTTCGACCTAAGACTCTAAAATGTATTTCATTAAAATCCTTTACTGATTTACACCACCCATCAGCTCTCTTTAAAATTCATTTAATTACTTCTTTTCTTCATCGTCTCTTACTATATTCTATTTTAAATACATATTACTATTATTATTATCATTTTTCAAGAGTAAATACTAATTTTCTCTAAACAACATATTTTTTAATAGTATCTGGTATATTATTTTCTTCACAACTAACGTTGGCATAAAAGTCAACTTTAAATTTTTCTGATAAATATTCTAATTTATTTAGTATTGAACCAAAATCATCCGCATCATTACATATGTCACTCAAAATACCGTCTATAAATATACTTTCCACATCATAGTCTTTAGATATTATGCCACATATAAAACCGTAAAAATCTTTGTAATTATGAATATTAAAGTCTTTAGAACATATAAACCTTATGTTCTTATGAATACGTAGGAGTCCTCTTGTGTCATCATCGATATACACTAGATTTCCTTTTGAGCTACTTACCTTTGAATTAGCTAAATTCATTAATGCTTTTGTTTTCCCAGAGCCTTTTTCTTTACAAAATACTTGAATCATTTTAAACGCCCCCAAACTTTTTAATAAAATACATTAACTTTAATAGTTATATTATATAATATTCAGAATATTTAATCAACAGTTCCTGTCAACTTATATATTTCTGTTATTTTAATTATATGTGAATAATTAGTACATTATTATTATTTTATATACATAATAGATTATTCTTAAATATACCTTCTTAAAACCATAAGTAATAAAAATGCCTTAAAGTTTACTTTCATAAAAATCCAGTAAACTTTAAGACGTTTATTATTTTTCTGTTATATACTTTATAGTAATTTTATTCTATGCCTACTACATCATATCCTTCTTCTTCTATAGTAGCTTTTAAAACATCATTACTTTCAGTAGCTTCTACTAAAGCATATTTCCCCTCTAAATTAACTTCTACTTCTGAAACTCCAGCTAACTCTTCTAGAGCATTTTTTACGTGAGCTACACAGTTTTTACAGCTCATTCCTTCAATTAATATTTTCTTTTTCATCGCTTTCTCCTCCTAAAATATATATTAGTATGATAACTTAATATTATCATTAAAATTATCAAATGCCTTTAAACCCTGATAAACAGAACAAATAGTTAACTATTTATATAGTTTCCTATTTATATAGCTTAATATTGGACTTACGTCAATATTTT
>NZ_DLNT01000047.1:155301-208383 GCF_002477055.1 Clostridium sp. UBA7503 | reverse complement strand
CTAAATCAAAGATTTAGAGTGTCAGTTAAATCGCTGTTCTGTTCTGTTTATTATTTCATCTTGAAGTTCTTTGCTTAGATTTCTGAAGTGGTCACTGTAACCTGCAACTCTTACTATTAAATCCTTGTAATCTTCAGGATGTCTTTGAGCTTCTATTAAGGTTTCTCTATCAATTACGTTGAATTGAATATGATGTCCATCCATATTGAAGTAAACTCTTACTAAGTTGGCCATGTGATCTAGTCCTTCTTCTCCTGCTACTACACTTGGAGTGAATTTTTGGTTTAAAAGAGTTCCTCCAGTTCTTAGATGATCCATCTTAGAGGCTGATTTTATAACTGCTGTTGGTCCATTAATATCTGCTCCCTTTTCAGGTGATATCCCTTCTGATACTGGTTTATGAGCTAGGCGACCATTTGGACTAGCTATCATTACTTCTCCAAAGTAAACATGGCAAGTAGTAGGTAGCATATTGATTCTATAATATCCGCCTTTAACATTTGGTCTACCTGTTATTATTTTATTATACGCATCAAATACTGATGTCATGATTTCATCAGCATAATCATCATCATTACCATATTTTGGAGTTTTATTTCTAACTAGATTTGCAATTATCTCATTGCCTTTAAAGTTATTTTCTATGGCTTCTATCAATTTTTCCATGGTAAATTTCTTTTTATCATATACATTATATTTTATAGCAGCTAGAGAATCAGTAATAGTTCCTATACCGACCCCTTGTATATAGTTAGTATTGTACCGAGCTCCCCCTGCATTGTAGTCTTTTCCTTTTCTTATACAATCATTAGTTATAATTGAAAGAAAAGGTGCAGGCATATAATCTGCATATATTTTTTCAATGATATTACTTCCTTCTATCTTTATATCTGCAAAATGCTCTATTTGTTTCTTATAAGCATTAAATAACTCTTCATAGTTTTTAAAGTCCTTAGCATATCCTAATTCTAATCCTAGTTGCTTACCACTTACTTTATCATATCCATTAAATAATGTTAACTCTAATATCTTTGGTAGGTTAAAGTATCCTGTTAAAATATAGGCTTCATTTCCAAATGCTCCAGTTTCAACACATCCACTAGTGCCACCTCTTCTTGCATCCTCTATAGATTTACCTGCATTAAGTAGTTCTTGTACAATGGCCTCTGTATTATAAAAGGCAGGTTGACCCCATCCCTCTCTAGATATTTCACAAGCTCTTTTTAGGAATCTCTTAGGGGTTTTCTTACTGATTTGTACATTGGAGCTTGGCTGAAGCAGTTGCATTTCATCCATGCAATCTAGGATTAAATAACTTATATCATTTACCCCATCTTGCCCTTCAGGTGTAATTCCACCAGTGTTAATGTTAGCAAAGTCAGTATAGGTACCACTTTCCTTTAAGGTTACTCCTACCTTTGGAGGTGATGGTTGATTATTAAACTTAATCCATAGACATTCCAAAATTTCCTTAGCCTTATCTTCATCTAAAATACCTTCCTCTGCATCTCTTTCATAGAAAGGATTTAAGTGTTGATCGAGCCTCCCTGGACTATATGCATCCCAAGGATTTAATTCTGTAGTTACTCCTAAATGAACAAACCAATACATCTGTATTGCTTGCCAGTAAGTCCTTGGAGCATGGGCTGGTACAACTTCACAGTTCTCTGCAATTTGAAGTAGCTCATTTTTTCTTCTACCATCTATTTCTTTGCTAGCTAGATCTCTAGCATATTTAGCATATCTCTCCCCTAGAATCATAATAGCATCACAGCTAATACTCATAGCATTTAGTTGCTCTCTTTTAGAAAATGCTTCTTTGTCATTTAAAAAATCCAATTTACATATAGCTTCCTTAATTTCATTTTTATAATCTAAGAATCCTTTTTTGTATATATTTTCAGAGCCTACTGTATGACCTGGACCTCTTTGCTCCATGAACTCAGTAAAAATTCCACTTTCATAACAGGACTTCCACTTATCACTCATGGAATTTATAATTTTATTTCTAATAGATCTTTTTTCCCAGTAAGGAATAATTTCTTCCTCTTGAGTTTTTAAATCTTCTTCATTTACTTTAAAACAAATTAATTCTCTATCATTCATTATGTGCATATCTTCAAGGGTATGACAACATAGTTCTGGAAATGTTGGAGCTGCCTGTGGTCCATCTCCTTTTTCTCCAACTATAAGTTCCCCTTCATTAATACATAAAGTTTTATTCTTCATAAAATACTTAAATGCTAAAGCTCTCATTTCTGGAATTGATACAGAGCCTTCATACTTCTTATAGGCCTCAGTCATTAGCTTAGCTCTCTCCATGTATATATAAGGAACAGTGTTTACACTTTGAGTCCTTAATTTTTTTATTCTTTCATTCATGCCTCTTTCCATGAATTAGCCTCCTATTTTTATATTTATAAATCCAGCTTTTTCAAATTTTCCCTTTACAGTCTCCATTCTTTCCTTACTAGGTGCTTCAAAGTTAACTCCTTCATAAACCTTTTGAAGTCTTTCATATTTGCTCTTCCCTATATTATGATAAGGAAGTAAATTTATCTTATGTACATTTATATTATTCTTTAAAAATTTTATTAATTCTTCTATAGATTCATCGTCTGCATTAACCCCTTCCACCAAGGGTATCCTTATATTGATATTTGCTCCAGCTTCACTTAACCTTTTTAAGTTTTCAAGAATAATCTTATTAGATTTTCCTATATATTTTATATGCTTTTTATTATCCATAAGCTTTATATCATATAAAAAAGTATCTACATACTTAAGTATTCTATTATAATTTTCGTAGGGAGCTTCACCACAAGTATCAATGGCAATGTCATATCCCTTTTTCTTTAACTTTTTTAATAATTCCTCTATATAATCCATATTTTGAGTCATAACCTCTCCGCCAGATAATGTAATTCCTCCACTTGATTCCTCATAAAACATTTTATCTTTTTCTGCTTCCTTAACAAGCTGTGCTACTGTATATTCTTTCCCCACAATTTCACGAGCATTATTTACACAATAGTCAATACATTCCTTGCAAAGATCACACTTGTTTTTATCTGTAATAACGCATTTTTCTTCCTTTGAAATTGCCCTTTGAGGACAAATATCTATACATGCCATACACCTTGTACATTTTTCTCCATTGTACATAAGTTCTTCACTGTAATTTTGACTTTCTGGATTATGACACCATAAGCAAGATAGTGGACATCCCTTAAAAAAAATGGTAGTACGAATTCCATTCCCATCATGGATAGAATACTTTTGAATATTAATAATTTTTGGTAAATTCAACATATCACCTCAACTTACATTAATAAATAAAATTTATACATTTAAAAATAAATTCATATTCATGAATTTATTTAAACATATTTTCACTTTAATTATAAAATTTATTGTATCTAATGTCAAATAATATATCTTCATAAATATATTAGTAAATATCATAATATATAATAATATATAATAATAAAAAGCTAGCACCTAAATTTTATCTTAGGCACTAGCACTTTTAAATTATTTATTCTTACTGTATTTTTTTATTGGATATATTAACTGAAATATTAAAACTACTACCAATGCTATTAAGAATAAATAAATCCATGGAGAACTTTCTGCCTTAGGATTTGATCTACCCTCTGCAAATGCAGTTATATTTGAGCTAGCATAACTTAACATTACTATTAAATATAAGATTTTATTTTTTAGTTTCATTTTACGACTTCCTTTCTATATTTATTAATATAAATAGTAAAGCCATAGTCCTTTTTCATAAAAATACCTCCACTTATATTCATAAGTAGAGGTATTTAATACGCATAACAAACCCGCTAAACTAGATACGTCGAATTACTCTAACCTAGATTAACGTGAAATCACATCTTATATTATTATCATTTAAAATATAAATTTTAATATAAAAAGTGCATTATTACCTCTTCTACCCGAAAGGACATTGCTTTAACCATTAGGCAGGTCTTCCGACTTAAGATTCGTATTCTACAAGCACCTTCCCAACATAATGTCAGTGGTTGATATTTTAAAAATATCCAGCTTATATCATCATCTAATACGGCAACGGGGATTGTGTTAGATTCTCACTAACTTCCCTATTAATTCCCTAAGGAAACCAAATAGTCATTTATATTGTTTTCTATTATATAATAACATAATTAATATATAATAATCAATATGTGAAATTATCCTTCTTCTTATATTTAAACTAATCTATGTTGTTATTATATAATCACACTAGATTAAATTAGAGTTTATATTATAGTAACTTACTTTTCTTATATAGCTGTAAAAGTTTGCATTTGTAAGGAATTCTATATATAATTATATTTATAACTTATTATTTGTTTGAATATTATTAATATATATATATGGATTTTGGAGGAATTTTAATGTCAAAGGAAAAAAAGATTGAAAAATCAAATGCAAAAGCAAGAAAAAGATTAGAAAATGCCATGAATAATATTTATGTAAAGTTCACTTTATTTAAGGAAGTTCATGAAACTGCATATAAATTAAATCCTGAATATAAGTACTTCTGGGATAAACATCCTGCCGAAACTAAGCAAGATATACTAAAAAATCAAAAACCTATGGATATGAATCTAAGGAAAGGAAGAATTCCAGAAATGCAGTTCGGCTTTGGAACCTTAGGCTTTGGCTACGGAATAAATAGATTATTCTCCAGTGAAAGGTTATCTTCAGAAGAAAAAATAAAAATTTCTGTCACTTGTAAAAAGTTTACTAAAACTGTAAGAGCAGTAAATGAAACTCTTTGGAGAAAACCACCAAAAAATTTATAATTAGTTATATAAAAAGTGTGCAAAATCCTATGATTGTGCACACTTTTGTTATATTTAATTTGTTTTTATTATCTTAATTTATATACCCTTTTATTACTCTCAATATCTTCCATAATAAGATTCTTATTCGTCATAAATTCTATTAAAGTTCTTGTGAATTCTTTTTTGTCAGTGACTACAGCTTTTTTTCTGCTATAAAATTGGGAGGCTGTAACTCCTAAAACTTCTTGCTCTATTTCCAATTTTGTAATGTACTTTTGTGTTTTTAACTTCTTAATTACTTTTTGCGCACCCTTGCTATATAAGATTTGTAAAAGATCCTTCTGTTGTGCACCTGATTTTTTTAGTCCCCATGCATATATAATAGCAGTAGCTACTGCAAATAATAAAATACCTATAATTGTTTGAATTCTGATTGGCATTATTTATTCTCCTTCCCTATGTAAAGAATAAATTTATTTTCGTGAAGAATTTGAAAAAATTTTACTAAACGGTTTAATAAAGGCTCCGCTTCTTTACCAAAGTGTTTCTTTACCTCTTCCGAAATACGAAAAATTGTATTCATTCCATTAATGTAATTCCATATAAAAGTTCCATAGGCATCTAGTTCTATATGACTAACTTTGGGTTTGTGAAAGAAATTTTGAGCAATTCTATTATGAATTCCTTTATTAGGTATATCTACTACTACTAGTTTTTTTTCATTTACAGACCAAGTATACTCTTCATTTTTCTTTGGAATGTAATCTAAATAATTTTCTTTCTGTGCATTTTTTTCTTTATTTAACATGATTATTCACTTCCTATTAAATAATATCCGGCCTAGGTTTTACCTAGGTCGGATAACTTATTTTTTATTTCAATAGACTATTATAAGGTATAATTTCTATTTTCTAATCTTCTTTTTAGATGTACTAAATTTGAATATTGTGAATATTAACAACAAGAAGAAGATTAGTCCACCAATATTACCTAAACTTATAGTTTCTGAAATATTAATTACATCACCAAGAGTAGATGCTCCAATTGGGATAATTGCAAATACTGCAAGTAAAATACCTACTAATCCTTCACCAGCAATTAAACCTGAGGTATATAAAATACCATTCTCAACAACTTGACCTCTTTGTTCTTCTGAAATATTTTTCTTCTTATCAAAGTATAATCTTACTAATCCACCAGCCATAATTGGTGTACTTAAGTGAATTGGTAAATAAAGTCCTACTGCAAATGGTAATACTGGAATTCCTAGTATCTCAATTACAATTGCAATACCTGCTCCTGCAAATACTAATGCCCAAGGAAGATTTCCTTCCATTACACCTTCTACTACCATCTTCATCAAAGTTGCCTGTGGTGCTGGTAATTCTGTAGAACCATAACCCCATGCTTTATTTAATAGATATAACACTCCACCAATAGCTATGGCAGATACAAGTACTCCAATCAACTCACCGATTTGTTGTTTCTTAGGTGTTGAACCAATAATATAACCAGTTTTTAAGTCCTGTGAGGTGTCACCAGCAATAGCTGCTATAATACATATAATTGAACCAATTGCGATTGCTGCAGTCATACCCTCTTGTCCAATAGTCCCTGTAGCTTTTAAAATAATTGTTGCAAACAATAATGTTCCTATTGCCATTCCTGATACTGGGTTATTACTACTTCCTACTAATCCTACCATTCTAGAAGATACTGTAGCAAAGAAGAATCCAAATACTACAATTATAATTGCACCAACTAGATTTACAGGAATTACAGGTACTAGCCACATTAATATAACAATTATTAAGCAAGCTGCTAAAATACCTTTCATAGGTAAGTCTTGTTCTGTCCTAAGGTCACTAATAGTGTTACTTCTACCATAGCTCTTCATCGCTTGTCTAAACGTTTTTACAATTAATGGTAGTGACTTTACTAAGCTTAATATACCACCCATTGCAACAGCACCTGCACCAATATAACGGATATATTTGCTCCAAATTGTAAATGAATCCATAGCACTTATAGGATCCGCACCTGGATATATAACTGCATCTCCACCAAATAAACTAATTAATGGCATTAATACAAACCATGCAACTATTCCACCAGATAACATGTATGCAGCTATCTTAGGTCCACATATATAACCTACTCCTGCTAGTGCTGGAAGTACGTCTATACCTACTCCAGATCCCTTATATCCTGTAAGTTCATAATGTACTTCACTTGGAAACAACTTTAATCCATCCGCAATAAATTTGTATAATGCAGCTATTCCAAGACCTGCAAACACTGTAGAAGATTTTGCTCCTCCCTGTTCACCAGCAAGCAGAACTTCTGCACAAGCAGTTCCTTCTGGATATGGAAGCACTCCATGTTCTTCAACAATAAGAGCTTTTCGAAGTGGTACCATAAATAAAATACCGAGTACACCACCACAAAGTGCGATAATTCCAATTTCCAGTAAAGATGGTGCTTCTGTTCCCCATTCAGATGCCCACATAAATAATGCTGGTAATGTAAAAATAGCTCCAGCTGCAAGTGATTCACCAGCAGAACCAATTGTCTGAACTATGTTGTTTTCAAGAATGGAGTCTTTTCTTAGAATAACACGTATAACGCCCATTGAGATAACCGCTGCTGGAATTGAAGCTGATACTGTCATACCAACTCTAAGACCTAAGTAAGCATTTGCTCCACCAAAAAGTACTGCCAGTAAAATTCCTAAAATAATAGATGTTAATGTAAATTCGGGTACGACTTTTTCAGCAGAAATGAACGGTTTAAAACTGTCTTCTTTTTTCATCAAATTCCCTCCCTATATATTCATCTTATTACATATTGTAGCATCACTTGTTTTGTTTTACAATACGCTATATTACATTATATTATTTTTTATGAAACTTATAACTAATATACTATTTATAGTTAATATTTTTTATAAATTATTATTTTTGTTAAACATTTAACAATAAAACTTTTGTTTCTTGTATTGCTAATTCAAAATAAATAACTATCATATATAAAAAATACCGCCTAAAATAGACTATAATTAACCTATTCTAGGTGGTATATTTTAAAATTTTAAAATTTTTACTATTTCATATTAAAAGTTAACTTGTATTAATAGCATTATTGCACTAAATGCTGCTATATATCCCATTAGAGGCATGATGAATTTTAACCATTTATCATAAGTTACATCAACCATCTCTAAAGTTGCAAGGATTAATCCTGTTGGAGTAATAAATGAAATTAACCCCAATCCGTATACATAGGCTGAAATTATAACATCTCTTGAAAGTCCAACTGAATCTGCAAGAGGAGCCATAATTGGAATGGATAGAACAGCTAGACCTGATGAAGAAGGAATAAAGAATCCAAGTACTATAAATATTAAAAGCATTAATACTATAAATATATTTCCATTCATACCCGCTATAGCGTTAGAGAAGAAATTAAGTATTGTATCAGAAATCATACCATTTTCTAATACAAGGTTAATACTTCTAGCAACCCCTATAACTAATGCGACACTCATTAAATCAGCAGCTCCAGTTACGAATTGGTTTACAAACTCTTTCTCCCCTAATTTTGATAGGAATCCAATAATTATACCAGTTACTAAAAATAGAGCTGTCATTTCTGCGAACCACCAATCCAAAGAAGAAACTCCATAAATCATAACTACAAAGGTTAAAAGAAATATTAACAATATAATTTTAAATCTTAAAGTTAATTCTGGTGCTTCTCCTTGACTAGCAAATTTAGCTTCAATTTTTTCTTTGTCTGCAAATGTTAATGATTTACTTGGATCTGCTTTAACCTTCTTCGCATATCTTAAGATATATATTATAGTAATTAAAGTACCAAGAACAAAAGCAATAATTCTGAAGTTAAGCCCATTTGTAAAGCTTATTCCAGCAGCATTAGAACCTATAACTACTGAGAATGGGTTTACTGTTGAGAACATACTTCCTATAGAAGAACCCATGTATATTGCTGCAATACATACCATAACATCATAGTTTGCAGCTAAGAATACCGGAACCATTATTGGATACAGAGCTATTGTTTCCTCTGCCAGTCCAAAAGTAGTACCTCCAAGAGAAATCAAGAAAGTAATAAATACTATCAATATGTATTCTTTTCCTTTAGTTAATTTCGAAAGACTTGCAATACCTGCATTAAATGCACCAATGTTATTTAACACTCCGATAACTCCACCTATAATAAATACAAATAAAATTATATCTATAGTATCATATACTCCCTTAATAGGTGATAGAATTATATCAATTATACCTTGTGGACTTTGTTTAACTTTTTCATAAGTACCTGGTATAGCTACTGGTTTATTAATACTACCATCTGCAAATTTAGAAATGTCACCAGTAACCTTAAGTTCATCTAAAGTTTTTTGAGTACCAGGCATTTCTTTTATATCTCCATTTGGAGCAGTAATCTCAAACACAGTGCTATCTGCATTATAAGATAACTTTGAATATGAACCAGCTGGTATTACATAAGTTAGTGCTGCTGCTAAAAGCAATACTATAATTAATACTGTAAAAGCAGTTGGAAATGATAATTTCCTTTTTTTCTTTGCCATGTAAATCCCTCCAATAATTTAGTATTAGTGCTTGCCACATATAGTAGCTTAAATTATTTATATCTACTTTAAGCCATAGTTAACATTTTATTTATAAGCTAATAAAGATTTTGTATTAGTAACATACTCTTAAATATACACATTTTTATGAAATAATGAGAATTTTTCATGTATTTTTGTATAATTATCTATGAATTAAGAATTTTTATGCTTTAATTTAAGATTATAGTCCTTATCACTCTTTAAACGTTTTCAGGCATATAAAAAAATTTTAGCCATTTTACGGCCTAAATTCTTTAATTTTCAGCATTTCTATCTTAGCAGTTTCTTTATTTATTTCATAACAATTTTATATTGTATATTATACTTATAAATTTCCTTTACACATATAAATAATAACTTGTCCTATGTACTTTAAGATTTTAGATATAAATCCAACAAATTTTGACTTTAAGAATCAAAATTTATCGATATTCTATAATTATATTACTATAAAATCACAAAAAAATAAAGTATCATATTCGCCTTTTTTCCCCTTATTTCTTATTATTTCTCTATATTACATCTGTATATTCACATTTCTGTTCATTTTATATTCATTTTTATAGGTTTTGAATTTATATTATAAAAGTATTATCGTTTTATATTTTAATTATTTTTTAAAAACATATTGACATTAATTCCTAATAATAATATACTAAAAGCACAATACTACATTACTCATGTAATGTAGTTCCTGAAACAAAGGAGGTTTACCCTTGAAAATAGATGTAAATAGCCTAGTTCCTATATATGTTCAAATTGCAAATGCTATTGAAGATGATATTCTTAGTGGAACTTTAGAAGAAAGTGGTACCTGCTACTCTCAATTAGTAATTGCCAAAGAGCTTACAGTTAACCCTGCTACTGCAGCTAAGGGAATTAATTTATTAGTAGGAAGAGGGATTCTTGAAAAACAAAGAGGATTAGCTATGATTATAACTCCCAATGCAAAGAAAAAAATTATGAATAGACGGAAAAATGAAACCTTTGAAAAACTGGTAAAAGATCTAGTCAATACAGCAAAAAAATTAGACTTATCTCAAAATTATGTACTTGAAAGTATAAAAAAACACTATAAGGAGGATAAATAATATGACTTCTTGCATTATAGCTAGAAATCTTTTTAAAAGATATAAATCTAAGGTGGCTATAGATAATCTATCTGTAGAAATTAATGAAAATCAACTCATAGGTTTAATCGGTAGTAATGGCTCAGGAAAAACTACTTTTATGAAACTATGTGCAGGTCTAATTGAGAAAACTGAAGGAGAATTAATGGTTTTAGGCGAAGAACCCATGGATAATTTATCGGTATTAGAAGAAATTATATATAGCTATCATAATATGTCCTATGAATCTAACTTATGTCTAGGTAGAATTGTTGAGTATTATAATATTATGTACCCTAACTTTGACCTTAAGTTTGCAGAAAACCTTTTGAAACATTTTAATCTTAAAATGAAAATTAAGTATAAAAATTTATCTCAAGGTATGAGAAGCTTATTTAACTTTATATGTGGTATTTCCTGTCGTGCCAAGGTTACCATGTTTGATGAACCAATTTTAGGCATGGATATTAAAACTCGTAAAGCTGTTTATGATATCATACTACGTGATTATATAGAACATCCACGAACTATAATTATTTCTAGCCATATTTTATCGGAGTTGGAAAATATTCTTTCAGAACTAGTAATAATTAATAATGGGTCTTTAGTTTTATATGAAGCTATGGATACTATAAAAGAGTCTGCCTATAGAGTAGATGGAAATCCTGATAATTTAGTAAATTTCATTAAAGATAAAAAAGTATTATATAAAGATTTTAGTAACATAACCTCCTTTGCAATAATAGAAGGCTTAATTACAGAATCTTTAGAGATAGAGATATCAACTAACAATTTGAAAATTTCAAGAATTAGTCCAGAAGAGCTATATATTTATCTGACTGAAAATAATTATAATGGAGGCATGGAGGAGTTATGGATAAAAGACAATTAAAAAATATTAATAATCTATATAAAATACGCTCAAAAGAGCATAAAAAGGCACTTTGGATAATTTATATACTCCTTGCATCCTTTTTTGCAATTGATTTAAGTGCAACTCTTATGGATATTTTCATTTATTCTAAAGATGTAACTACCTATAGTCTACAGACCTATACCACTAATGGTCTTTTCCTGGCAATTAGTATAAGCATCGGAACTTTATTGTGGTATAACTCCTTCAATAATCAACATCAAGCTTTTCCCCAGGATAATAAAACAAGATTTATGTCTTATGCTCTGTTTAACTACATTACTCTATTAAAAGTGTCAGTAACTTCTTTACTTTTATACCTAATTCAATATAACATTTGGGCATTAATTGGAAATTTAAATTCTAATATATCTTTTGCTTATCCTATAAATTTACCTTTCTTAATCTCTGGTTTTATAGTTAATTTACTCTATGGCTCCATGTTAATTGCCCTGACTTTGTTAATCAATGTTTTGAGTAAAAAATTTCATATTTATTTCTATATTACTTTCATAATGTTTGTAGTTGCTGCATTTTTTAACAATGGAGCTCTGTTCATTACTATTGGAAATCTTTTTAGCTTTTGGACTAAAGAACCTTCCCTTGGTATGTTTGTTGTAAAGTGTACTATAACATTAATGATTTTACTTATTTTGTCTGTAGTTATAAATAATACTATAGTATATTATAAAGCTGAGACTAAAAATACAACTAAATCTGGATTTATTTTATGTGGAATTGCCCTTTTCTGTTTTATCATTGTGATATCTTTAAGTGTTTTTACCCATAATTATCCATACAATAGCACTAGGGAAATGGGATTTGATTCCATAGACTCTGTTAATGACAACCCCATTAAAAATTTTGAAGAAAAAGAAATAGAAGTATCTCTAACTAATCTTAACACTGATATCCCTATTGAAATAGTAACTCAATTTAATGAAGATGAAGAAAATATTTTTACTACTCGCTATAGCGACTCCTCAATAGAAGAAGTTTATGAAAATATTATTGTAAAATACCATCTTCCCTGCAATGAAGTGGACTATATAAATCTTAATTATTTTAAAAACCCTATAGTTACAGCAAAACTTGAGGATAACAAACTATATATTAACTATACTTATGACGAAAACCAAAAGGTTATTCTTCTTAGCTCCTATGGTACAATGTCTCAATTTGATTGCTTTAAAGGGAAAACCCTCTTTAAATCTAATGCAGGTCACATGACTGGTAGCAGTGATGGTAGCATAGAAATAATCTATCCTAAGGGTACAAAATTTAAAAACTAAAAAATTAAAGCCATCTGAAAGGAGTAATTTCTCCTTTCAGATGGCTTTATTATGTTATTTTAAAATCTGTTTTTTTATATAATCTAGAGTTATCTGTTCACCTTCACTTGCTAACTTATTAAGTAAAAACTCTAATAATTCCCTACTTTTCTCATGAATAATTTGATAATCCTTACCCCTTTCATAATATATTAAGGCCGAATTATCTTTATACTTCTCTTTCTCATAATTCATACAAGCACAAATTCTGTCAATAAACATTTCAACTACATAATTATTGGGCATTTTCATACCAACTATTCCATCTTGTATTTTCGTACCATAATCAATCCAATATTCTAAGTGATGCTTATTTCTTCCCTTATGATGAAGCCAAGCCTTAGAATATCCTTCCACCTTCTTTTGTATTCCATTAGGACTAACATCTCCTCTGTAATACTTTACTCCTGCTGAAAATTCTACCCAAGAGTACTTAGAAAGATCATGTAATATTCCTTGTTTATATAACCCCACCTTAAAGCAGTATTTCATAACTAATAACTTATGTTTTGTTATAGTCTTAAAGTGATTAATTGCGTTCATTGTATCTTCATCCCCTAAAAATTATGTTTTTCTCTAGCCCTATATTAACATAATTTCTTTCTCAAATAAAAATATTGAATAGTAAACTAATTTAATTTATAGATTTCTTTTACCTTATCGGGTAGTTCTTTTATTTCAACTTCTTCATAACTCTTTGTTTTTTCACCCTTAACATATACCTTTAAATATCTATCAACCTTTAGTATCTTTGACGTTGTAAATGTAATTAATTTCTCATTTCCATCCTTATCATACCCATTTATTTTATACTCATACGTATTGTATCCTCCACTATTCTCACTTGTTCTATCCTTATATTCACTGACAGTTTTAACGTAATACTTTGTTGAACCTAGATTAATTATACCGTTAGAACTTACTAACAATAAAACTCCACCTACTATTATTATACTTACAATAATTCCTATTAATTTTTTCATTTTATATCCTCCTATAGTTTCTTTTAAGTAAATTATATGTTTTTTATAACTAACTTCATATTTACATCTATTACATTAGTCTTTCATTATTGTCACCTAACTTAATATTTTTAATAATATTAGATAATTAAAGGGGGTATAAGATTTTTATAAAAATGAAAACGCAAATATTATATTAAACTTTAGAATTATTTTTGACAAATTTTTCACGGCAAATATAAAGAGTAGGTATATTCAGTTATATTTTTCTCTTTTTACTTTAAAACAAATTCTATAAAATCTATAGATATGTTATAAACTCTTCTTTACTTGACAATAATTAATTTGAGGTGATTTACATTGAAGAAAAAAAGAAAATTAAACGGAACTGTCACTACGGGACCAAATACATCTAGATTAGTAACAGAATCATTGTTAAGATTAGTAGATTCACGCAAAGAAGAACTTCTACAAATTTTGAAAGGAAGATGAACTTAAGGAAATTGATTAATAATTCTATAAAATAAGAAAAGATTTTTATTATTATCTATATTTTTACATTTAATGTATATAATAAAGATTAAATATCTATAATTTAGTAAGATTTATTCTCCAAATTATGTGCTATACAAAAGAGAAAGAAGCTAGTAAGGATTTTTAAATGAACCCTACTAGCTTTTAATTTTATTCTATTTTTCCCTTTAAATATCTACTTTCTCCAATTAAGTTTTTACTATTTTCCTGAATCAATATTAATACTTTGCAATCTACTTTTCAATACAAGTTTACGTAAAAATGAATTATACATAAATGGACATTTCAGTAGTTTTAAAAAAATTTTTAAACGTATATTAAAAGTTTTCAACCTATATTTTTCATTTACATTTTTGCTATGAATGTTTAGAACTTCACTTAAAGCCCGTGCACTATTAATAGCCACACTAATTCCCTCTAGTGAACTAGGGCTGATGAATGCCGCAGCTTCACCAATCAAAAATGCATTATTTCTACCACAGCGAAAATCATAGAATGATGATGGTCGTAAAACCATGCATGCTTCGGTTTTCATAGGATCTCCAAACTGAAATCCAAGCTTCTCCAATTTTTTTTTCTGATTTTCAAATCGTTGTCTAGCATTATCCATAGGAAATGCTCCACCAAAAATAAACTGATTGTCCTTGGAAATGGACCATGAACAGCAATCTGTATTCTCTGGGTCAAAAATGCAAGAATAAAACGGATTAGAATGTGTCTCTGGAAACCATTGTTGAATTGACATGTAAGTTCGTATTTTCTTTTTTGGGTATATGATGCGGCGTACTAAGGAATTTGCACCATCTGCACCAACTAGATATGTTGCGAGAATAACCTGCTTAATACCATCTTCATAGAAAGTTACTTGATAACCTCCTAATGTTTTTTCAATACAAGAACAACGAGAATTACTGTGAATCTCTACATGATTCGGAATAAGTGATTCCAACCATAAATCAAATTTGTGTCTATTAAGATTAATATAAAATCGTTGATAATGACGAATAAGATTACTTTTCATATCTATTGTTTTAACTGCAAAAATCTGTGGGTCTACCATAACATCTTTGGGAAGTGTCATATCTAACTCTATTAATGCTTTCTGCGCGGCTGAAGAAAGCAGTCCACCACAAGGTTTCTGAAACCCTTTTTCATTAGAACTTTTTTTATCGATAGCAATAATTTTATATTCATTAGAAAGTAATCGTGCCAGTGTAGACCCAGCAGGTCCTAATCCTATAATTGCAATATCATATTTTTTAATTATTGACTTTTTCATCTTTATTCTCCATTCTCTAAATGACTTTATTTTTTTACTCCCTAAAGTCTTTTCTAATCTGCATTTAAGTATTTTACGTAAACCATTAAAAATTGCAAATTGAAAATCTTTTTCAATCTAAATCTAGTCATTTTCTTCTTTAGTTGCAGTAGCTTTTTTAATATTATAGATACTATCAGACACAGAAATTATTTTGTCAAAATAATAAAACACTATATCTTTTCTTAATTTTAATGGCCTTGAACTTATTGTATATTTTATAAAAGTTACATCCATTAAAATAATTTTCGATTCTTTTATAATGTTATTATATAAAATTATTTCATCAATTACAATATTTTTTTATCGTTTTTCATTATATTTTTATCATATTAAGTGATTTGCAAGCTTGTATTATTTTAATTTTTATATAATACTATAGATAAATAATTTTGTGGAAAATGTGAATTTAGGCATAAGAAAATAAATAATAAGTCAAAGATGGGAAGTATATTTTGAATTAGACAAGAAAACAGGTTCCGCAGATAGTAGCATTATCTAATGGTTCTGTTGACGCAGTATAACACAAAATAGACGAGCATTCTGACTTATTTATTTTTGGAAGATGCCTTATTAGTGAATATTTTAAATTCATCTAGAGAAATTAAATGAAAACTGATTCTCATATTAATGATGATATGCTTTTAAAAGCTACAAAAATTATAGCTAAAATTTTTAATAGTAATTTATGACATTTGAATGAACTTAAATCTGCCATATTAATACTTTCTTTCATTTTATTTAAATTAAATCAGTTGTCTTTTTAATGATATACGCTAATGCATCTAGAATTACAGTGCATACCATTATTGTAAGAATTCCATGAAAAGCTCTAACTTCTACTTTAATTACAGATACAACTTGTACATTACATATTTTCATATCAAACTTTCTCTAATAATAAACAAAATAAGGATAATCTCTTCATAAAGAGATTATCCTCACTTTAAATATACATATGTTCATTTTTTAATACTCCATTATCCATAGATAAAATTCTATCCGCTACTATAGTTGCAAAAGTCATATCATGAGTAATAATTAAAACTGTCATGGCCTTTTCAATACTTAATTTTTTTATAAGATTTGCTACTTCTTCAGTGATGGTTGGATCTAGGGCAGAGGTTGGTTCATCAAAACATATAAGTTTTGGATTCATTGCAAGGGCCCTTCCTATGGCAACTCGCTGTTTTTGTCCCCCCGAAAGTTGAAATGGATAGCTATTTTCTTTATTTGTTAGTCCTAAAAAACCTAATATTTCTTTACCTTTATTTTTAGCTTCTTCAATACTAACTCCCAATACTACCCTTGGAGCTTCTGTGATATTTTCTAAAACATTCATATGTGGGAATAAATTAAAATTTTGAAATACTAGCCCCACATCCATTCTTATTTCCAACCCTTCCTTTCTTTGAGCCTCTTCTCCATCTTTGTATGAATACTTGTTGTTTATTATTATAGAACCCTTATCAGGTTTAGTTAACCCACTTATACACCTAAGAAGGGTGGTTTTACCACCACCAGAAGGTCCTACTATAACAGTGATTTCCCCTTCTTTTATTTCAAGGTTTACACCTTTTAGAATTTTACTATCACCAAAACTTTTTTCTAATCCAATTACTCTAAGCACAATATACCTCCTCTATTGATAGTAGCTATACCTTTTTTCTAACTTTTTAAAGATTTCACCAAATAATGCAATTAAAAGTAAATATATCATTCCTACTATTAAAAGGGGCATAAGAGAAGCTTCTGTATTAGATGCTATTTTCCCAACTTTTAGTAGTTCATCTAATCCAACTACATACACTAAAGCAGTATCCTTTACAAGGGTAATACTCTCATTTGCCAGAGCAGGAAGTATTATCTTAATAGCTTGTGGAAGAATTATTTTAAAAAATATGTATTTTTGAGAAAAGCCAAGAACTTTAGCTCCTTCGTATTGTCCTTCCTCTATAGAAATTATTCCAGCTCTAAATATTTCTGCAAAATATGCTGCATAATTAAGAGTAAATGCTAATATAGCAGCGGAAAATCTGTTAAAGGTTATCCCAATAATAGGTAAACCAAAAAATATAAATACAACTTGTAGGAGTAGAGGGGTTCCTCTCATAATTAAAATGTACCCCCTTGTTATTTTGTTCAATATTTTATTTTTAGATAATCGTCCCTGTGCAACTAGTATTCCAAGAGGTATTGATATTACAAGTGTTAATATAAATACCTCAATGGTTACTTTTAATCCTTGGAATACTTGTGGTACTAGGGTAATCAAATTATTCATATAAATACACTCCTATTTAATTATGTCTTGTCCAAACCACTTTTCAGAAACTTTCTTGGCTGTACCATCTTTTTTTATATCATCAAAGGCTTGATTAAGCTTCTCAAGCAATTCTTCATCACCTTTTCGTATACCAACACCATAAGATTCATCTCCAAAATCATCATTTAATATTTTATATTTACCTTCACCTTTTTTGTTTATATAATATCTTGCTAAAATCTCATCAGCTACAACAGCATCTATTCTTCTTGATTCTAAATCCATTAATGCTTCATTATTTGTTTCAAAGGTATAAACCTTACCATCCTTAAAGGTTTTTAAAAGTTCCTCTTCCTTGTTTATTGCATCTACTGCACTAGACTGATTTTGTGCTCCAACATTCATACCTTTTAAATCAACTTTACCGTTTATTTTTGAATTTGCTAAAGTTATTATAACTTGTCTATTTTCCAGATATGGATTTGTAAAATTCACCTTTTCTTTTCTTTCTTTGGTTATACTATAACCATTCCATATAAGATCTATTTTTCTTGAGTTAAGCTCTGATTCTTTCATAGACCAATCAATAGGCTGAAAAGTTACTTGTTTACCTATTCTTTTTAATACTTCCTTTGCAAGATCAATATCAAATCCTACTATTTCTCCATTATTATCTTTAAATCCCATAGGAACAAAGGTATCATCAAAACCAATTATAAGTGTTTCCTTATCCATTACATCCTTTGACTTATTGTTACATCCTACTACTAATAATGCCATTACTACAATAATTACAGAGATTATTACACATCTTAATATTTTACTCATTTGCTTATCTCCCCACTTATTTATTAATTTGTTACTTTATTACTTTACCACGGTATAGCAATAAAGTAAATACATTTCATATTTTTTATTAATATATAAGCCATATAAAAAAGCCATAAAACTAATTATGGCTTTTTAACACATATAATTTTAAAACAACCTAGCAATATCCTCAGATACTTTTATTCCTTGTTCAACTTTCCCTTGAACATCTGCTCCAATGACATCTAAACCTTCTACAGCAATAGTCTTGATATCTTGAATTCCAAAGAATCCTAGGATTGTTCTTAAATATTTATCCCCCATTTCATATGGTGCATCCCCATATTCTCCTCCTCTAGATACAATGTGTACAGCCTTTTTATCCTTTAGTAGTCCAACTGGCCCTTCTGCTGTGTACTTAAATGTTATCCCTGTAACACTTACATAATCTATATACGCTTTTAAAATTGCAGGAATACTTAAATTCCACATCGGTGCTGAAATTATATATTTATCTGCTTCTGCAAATTGATATGCATATTTCAATATTGGGTTATTCCTACTTTCTTCATTTTTAGCCCCAAATATTTCTCCTAAATCCTCTGGTTTTAGAAAATCTATATTTTCTTTATATAAATCTAAAGTAATTATTTCATCATTAGGATTATTACTTCTATACTCCTCTATAAAACTATCTGATACCTTAAAAGTTCTTGATTCTCCTGCCTTCTTAATATTTGCTTTAATGTATAATACTTTACTCATATCTATCTCTCCTTTTTCTACCTTTTATGTAGCATTACGCAACACATAATTTTATTTACTATTCTTAAATTTTATATTGTGATTATCATATATATATTGCTTCTGTTTTATTCATTTCTATTATTATTAAATGTGAGTTTTCATTAGCTTTAATTTCAATGTTTTCTTCAACTATTTCTAAGGCATCTTGTTCATTTAAATGTATACTATTAATTTCTGAGTTACCTTCAATTTGTACTAAGTATGCCTGCCTTCCTTTATTTACCTTAAAGGATGTCTCTCTATCCCTTTCTAAATAAGTTGTATATACATTTATATCTTGATGAACAGTTATAGGCACATCCTTTGAAGTGCCAGATACCATTTGAAGCCAATTGTTAGTTCTATCTTTCCAATTAAATTTATAATCTCCATAATTAGGTTTATATCCTTTCTCATCAGGCATAATCCACATTTGAAGAATCCTTAAATCCTCATTGCTACGATTAAATTCACTATGGTACACTCCTGTACCAGCACTCATATATTGCATTTGACCTCTCTCTAAGCTCCTAGTATTCCCCATACTGTCTCCATGAGTTAATTCTCCTCTTACAATATAAGTTATAATCTCCATGTCATTATGAGGATGAGTGTCAAATCCTGAATTCGCCTTCATAACCTCATCATTTAGTACCCTAAGCACACCAAAATTAATATTTGTTGGTTTAAAATACTCTGCAAAAGAAAAATGAAAATTCCCTTTTAACCATCCATAGTTACTTTTCCCCATGTTATTACTGTCTATTCTCTTTAACATAACAACCTCCTTTTTATCACTAACTAGTGATATATTTTTATAAAAACTCTTTATAAGTTTTTAAATTTCTTTAATATATTTTTTAACATAATTTTTTCTTCATCCGTTAGAACACTAAAAATCCTACTAATATTTTTAATATGCTTTGGAAAAATGTCTTCAATAATTTTTCTTCCTTTATCTGTTATAGAGATTATAGCAACTCTTTTATCTTTTGGATCTATAATCTTTTTTACTAATCCTTCCTTCTCTAAATTTTTTATAACTACAGTTATATTACCAGAAGTAGTTAATATTTTTTCTATTAACTCATGTATTTTTAAGTTTCCCTTATTGTATAAGGCCTCTAAAACTCCAAACTGAGTAACTGTAAGCCCAGTTTCCTTTATAGTTTGAAATTCCCTTTTATGAATTTCATGCTCTGCTCTAGTAAATACGACTAAAGTTGATAGGTCTAAGTTATTTTCTTTAATTAATTTCTTTATATCTTTCATAATTTAAACTTATCACTAATTAGTGATAATGTCAATAAATAAAAATATGATTTTAAAATTTATATTTTAATGATAATAACCTTATAGATAATAGTAATATATATTAACTCGTCATCAATCTTCTTCTAGTTTCTTCATCAACCTTCTCTAAAGCATACCTAAAAGCTACTCGGGGCATAATATTTTTATTCTTTAATAAGTACTCATATACCTTATCTCGTTCAAACTGTGACAGCACTTTTAACATCCAACCATACCCTTTCAATACGAGGTGATGTTCATCTTTCATTAGCATATCTGAAATTAGGTAAGGATTGATTCCATGATACTTATTTTTTTTAATAGGATAAATTAAGATAACAGCTGCTGCACGTCTCACAAAAAAATTTGTATGATTTGTCCAAATTATCACGTATTTAAATAGCTCATTATTTTGACTTAATAATTCTCCAAAGGCATGGGTGCAAAAATCATCACAATCCCCCCAGCCTGTAACATACTTCTTTAACCAACTTTCAAATACAAAAAATGTGTCAGTATTATACTGATTCCTAACTCTATAAGCCCAATCATATGCAATAACCCCTAATTCCCATTTATGTTCATCAAGTAACTGTTCACATATATTAAAAATATTATCAATACTTTTATCTTCTATAGTTTTATATAGCTTTGATGAAAATGCTCTAACTTTACTGGTAGTTAGACCATTTTCTTTTGATGACCCTTTAAAATAATACTTTGCTATTAAAATAATATTATTCACTCATATCACTACTTTCATATAAAATAAATTCTCTCTTCCCAAACTCATTCCTTTATTTTATTGTATAGGATATTAATACCATATTCAAATATAAATATACTAAAATAAAAAACTAGTAGCTTCAGCACAAATGAAGCTACTAGTTTTTTTAACTTAGTGGAAGTTTTTATCCATAATAACCATTAATGGACTATGGATAATCTGTTTATCTATAAGAAGTTTTTAAAGCTTCTTTTAGTATCCTAGGATTCTTTTTATATGGAGTTACAGGACAGATTTTCTTATTCTTCACTTTGAATAAAGTATATACTGCAATTTTTGCTGCACGTACTGAATATTCTTCAGTGAATACCATGTCCTCTGGTATTTCAACAAATTGACTAATCATAGCAAAATTAGTTGATCCTTCTGGTACAACCTTTGGTCGATCAGACATCTTATGAGGTTGGAATTGAGAATCTATATAAGGCATCATGCATGGAATAACATTCACCACATCTTCCATAATTTCATCTATCTGATCTTCTAAATGTAAATGATGTAAAAGTTCTATTAACATTTCTTCACCAGTACAGTCTCGCATTGGTTTCTTTACATAATCTCCAACTTTATCTGTATATAACCCATAACCCCAGAAAATAGTTGTATCCATTGTTTGAGCTTTAAAGTGTGGTTGAGCTGCAACTACAATACTCATTAACCAATTAGAATCTTTAAAAGTCATCAAAGCACCACTACCTGGAATATTAGTAGAAATCTGCTCTATTAATTTTAATAGTTTATTTCCTTTACAAGTTACAGTGAAGCTTTCCCAGTTAGTTTCATCTGGATGATTAAAGAAAGGATCTGGATTACCAAGTCCTGGTTTTTTATTAGCAACTTTTTTCCAAAGCTCACCTGAGATTGGAGCACTAGGATCAAAAGCTGCCGGTGTATGAAGATCACCTAAAGTTGCGCTATCAGTCATACAACCATTAGTCATGATACAAACATCACCTTCATTTAATTCAACAACTCTTTCTCCATTTCTATCTTCTACATGGATAGCTGTTACTGTAATCTCATTACCTGGTTTAAAATCTAAATCTGTTACCGTTGCATTTATACTAAAATCAACTCCATGTTCATCTAGATATGCCTTTATCGGTAAAATAACAGATTCATATTGGTTATAAGGTGTACGTGTAACCCCTTCTAGTGTTTCTATCCGAGAGAATTCAAAAATCATACGATTCATATAACGCTTTAATTCAAAAAGACTAGACCACTTTTGGAAAGCAAAGGTTGTTTGCCACATATACCAGAAGTTAGTCTCAAAAAAATGAGGGGTATGACTAAACCATTGCTCTATAGTCATATCATCTAAACTTTCTTCTGGAGTAATCATTAATTTACCAAGAGCCATACGATCTTCATTGTTGAATCCCATGCTTTTTACATCTTGAATTACACCATACTTATCTACTAAGCGAGCTTGAGCATGAGTTGGATGTAAATGGTCAAAGTTAAGTATTTCTTCTGTAACACTTTTACCTACCATATCTAAAGATGGAATACTTGAAAATAGTTCCCAAAAATTTTCATAAGTTTCTTCATTTAGCATTCTCCCGCCACGACATAGGAAACCATTTTGTACATCCCCAGCGCCATCATTGCTACCACCAAGAATTTGCATTCCCTCTATAATATGAATGTTTTCACCTTTAAAATTACAGTCTCTTACAAGATAAGCTGCTCCTGCTAAAGAACCCAAACCTCCTCCAACAAAGTAAACTTGTTTCCCTGAATGATCTATATATTCAATTTCCGTCTCTTGACTTTGTGATTTGTTCTTAAGTTTTTTAGCTCCTAAAGTAGCTATTGTTGCTGCCCCTGCTATAGCTCCTATAGCCACTAAAGGATTTATGCTACTTTTATTTGATTTTTTACTCATAATAATTACCTCAACTTTCTAGTTAAATTAATTAATGAAGATTGCTTATTTATTATTATAGTTTAATACAATTAAAATGTAATTATACAGATTTACTTATTTGTCTAAAAAAGTATTAAGAAATTTAAAATAATAAATGTACATTTCATAAACTCATAATTTTTAAGAATATTAATACACTTTCATTAACTTTAGATTAACTTCTATGAAATTTACTGGTATAATTTATTTAATATGTAATATCTTATTGATACTTATTAGGAGGATTTAATTTTGAGTAAATCTGTTTATAAATTTAAACCTGGCTCTCCTTGGAAAATTGGTGTTACCGAAAGCTGGCTTAATTCCATGGCTAAAAAAGGACTTTTCATAGAAAAAATAGGCAAATATTTCGCTAAATTTAATAAAGATGAACCTAGGGATATGTACTATAGAATAGAAATGTCTAAGGAAAAGGATGAATTGGGCGAAGAACAAACTAAAATGTATAAAGCTCGTGGATGGGAATATGTTACAAACTATAACAATTTTCATATTTTCTCATCACCCTATGAATTCAATACCACAGAGGTTCATATTATCCCTGAAGAATATGCACAGCTATTAAAACCCTTTTATAAAAAAGCTTTAATACAACTTCTTATTTCTTTTGCAATTCTATTTGCATTTTATGCAGTCATCCCTATGTTTATTGATAAAAGATACGTTAGTGTTTTAGTAAATATGAGTTTTCTAGAACTTCTTTCCCAATTAATAATTATTTCAACCTTTATTAATGGATTGTTTGAAATTATATATATAGGCAAACTTAGAAAGTGCCTTTTACAAGGAACCTCTGTGGATCATAATGCACCTTGGAAGTCTAATTATATAGTATCTATTTTTATTAGTTCTTGTCTAATTCTACTTTCAATAACTTTAGTAGTTTTAACCTTCACATCATTGTTTACAGGTTATAATGATGAAAAAGCTATTCCTGATAATACCACTTCCATGGCAATTATAAGACTAAAGGAAATAGAAGACTCAGAAACTTTAGAAGAAACTCCAATTTCCACTTCTGGGGAAGTTAATTATGATCGTCGCTATAATTTGAAAAAAACCTTTTTTGCGCCATTAAAGTATACTAGTTTTGAATTAGGCACTATAATGACTAATCCTACTACACCCTATTTAAAATCGCATGATGCTATAGTAAATAATGAAGTATATCAAGTAAGATTTAAATCTATGTCAAAAAAACTCCTCTTAGAATTATGGAAGGATAGTGAGGACTCAAGATCAGATGATACTAAGCCTCCTATTTTACATGATGATGAGCTAGATCTTTTAATTGTTCAAGAAACAAGTGATGGATACGAAATCTATGCTTGCAAAGGAAAAGGTGTTATGCGTGTAATATATACTGGTAAAGAAGATGTGAATAAGATAATACCATTAATAAGACAAAAGGTTTCTTTAATATCAGAATAGAATTTATATAACAAATTTTCTATGTTAAAATAGCTTTAATAATATAAATAAGGACTATATGGAAATTAATTAAGATTTTTAACTTAATTATTCTCATATGGCCCTTATAAACGATTTAATACTAATCATTATCTACTTTTCTTATCTTAACCTGTTCATCCTCTTCAGTTTTAATTGAAATTTCAATCTTTCCCTTTGCTTTATTTCCTACAAATTTAAATCTATATTTTCCCTCTGTTAATTTTATTGTTCTTTCCCCTGTTTCAGTGCCTACTAGTATATCCTCCACCTGTTTTTCTGGACTAATTAAAACTCCTTTAAAATCACCAGTCTCAACCTTCGAATTATATTTAATGGTAATTTCACTTTGCCCCTCTGATTCTATATTCCAAACTGTGTCTGATCCTGAAAACTTCCCATATTTAACGGTAATTTCATTTTTAGAACCCGATTCATTCCTACCTACATAACTATAGCTATCTCCATCTTTTGCAATTCTTTCATTATTATCATAGATATCTGCTTTCCCTGTATCCAATGTACACCCACTAAAAGTATATAATAATAACATTAAGCATATTCCTAAAAGAATTTTAATTTTAAATTTCAATTCTACTCCTCCTTATAATATCTTCACTACTTTAATATATTAATTATAGTTTCGTTATAACACAATTATCATTTATTTAGAGAACGATTATTTCTCTACCTTATAAATTAGTCTTGGAATTTTACGTCCTATCTTCACAATATATTCTATCTCTCCTTTTTTTATAGCACCCATCTTTATATAAAAATTTATAGCTTCTGGACTTGTTACTATTTCAAGTTCTTTTATGTTAAGACTCTTAGCATTCTCAATTGCATGATTCCATAATAACTTTCTACACCTTTTTCCTATATAATCAGAATTAATGAAAAAATACTCTAACTACATTTCACCTACATTTATTAAAATACTAGCTTCTCCTACTTTAGCTCTACGAATATTAATCATTCTTCCTCAAAACTAACTCCTTACACTTAAGAGTATATTAAAATTATAGAATATTTTGTATTATAAATCTACAACTGAATACCAATTAATCTCTTAGACTAATATAATACTAAATGTAATTTAGCATTATATTTATTTGTTAAATAATTAATTAATTTACAATATATTATATTTATGCTACTATATTATTATAGCAAGTAAATGTCAATTAATAATATTTGTTTATTAATAGCATTTACAAGAAATTTATATTTTAGAAAGGATTTGATGTTATGAACAATTTATTCAATCTTACTAATAAAGTTGCTATAGTTACAGGTGCTTCTAGTGGACTAGGAGCTGATGCCGCTAGAGCTTATGCTGAATATGGTGCTAGTGTTGCACTACTTGCAAGAAGAAAAGATAAACTTGATAATGTAGTTAAAGAAATTCAAAATAATGGTGGAAAAGCTCTAGCTGTTCAATGTGATGTTGCTAATGAAGATAGTGTTAAAGCAGCAATAGACGAGGTTATAAAGTACTTTGGACAAATTGATATTCTTCTTAATAACGCAGGAGTTGCAACTGCAGGTTCTGTTGAAAATATGTCTGTTGAAGCTTGGGATAAAGTTATGGACATTAACGTTAAGGGAATTTTCTTAATGAGTAAATATGTAGTTCCTCATATGAGAGACAGGAAATATGGCAAAATTGTTAACATAGCTTCTATAAATGCTGTTATTGCAGACAAAGATCCTTCTCTTTTCCGTCACTCCTACAATACTTCTAAAGCAGCTGTTAGAGGCTTAACTATGGGTATGGCTGCAAGCTATATGCAAGATAATATTACAGTTAATTCTATAGGTCCTGGCCTTTTTGAATCTGAGATGACAGAAAATACTCTTTTTAATCATGAGCCTTTTCTTAGAGCTTACAATGCTATTTCCCCTGCCGGAAGGCCAGGTAAAAAAGGTGAACTTAATGGAACAATTATTTATCTATCATCAGATGCTTCTAGCTACGTAACTTCTCAACATATTCTTGTTGAAGGTGGTATTTCTATAGTTTAAAAGCTATATGACATATAATTAAAATATAAAAAACTGTTAACATACTATTATGCTAACAGTTTTTTCATTTATATAAATTAACAAACTTAAATGGCCTCTCCCATAACTTCTCCATCTTCTACGTTAGGATCATCTAACTTCTTTATTTCATGCTTAAAGATAAAGTTAGTGATTATAACAGATATAAAATCACTAGTTGGTCCTGCCAACCATACTCCTGTTAATCCAAGAGTTTCTCCATTAGGAAGTGGTATCAAAGGAAGAATTATAATGCATGGTATTAAAAGTATTACTTGTCTTAATAAACTTAAAAACATGGATTTCTTAGCTTTTCCAATACAAGAGAAATAATTAGTTCTTATTATCTGCGGTCCTACAAAAATAATCATAGAAAGGAAAATTCTCATTCCATACTTTGTTATTGAAAGTAGATGTGGATCTGAGTTAAATGATTTTATTAAAACTCCTGGAATAAGTTCTACCATTAAAAATCCTATGGTAGCAATAATTAAAGCTGCTATTTGAGGATACTTTATAGCCTCCTTAACTCTATCATATTTTTTAGCTCCATAATTATATCCAATAATAGGCTGTACTCCTTGATTTAATCCAAAAATCGGCATAAGGATTATCATAGTTATGCTACTTATTATAGTCATTGCTCCTATGGCTAAATCTCCACCATAACTCCTTAAAGCATTGTTTGATATTACTTGAACTATACTTGCAGCAATTTGCATACTAAATGGCGACATACCTATAGCAAATATAGCTAGTATCAACTTCTTTTCTAGCTTAAAGTTTTTAACTTTAAC
Source organism: Clostridium sp. UBA7503 (assembly GCF_002477055.1). Classification (NCBI taxonomy): domain Bacteria; kingdom Bacillati; phylum Bacillota; class Clostridia; order Eubacteriales; family Clostridiaceae; genus Clostridium; species Clostridium sp. UBA7503. The sequence continues at coordinate 180,572 of NZ_DLNT01000047.1, read as the reverse complement.
TCTAAGATTAGCATTTCCCCTTAAAAAGAAACTTACCCCCCATATAGCTGAAGCGATTTGGGCTATTACTGTGGCTATAGCTCCTCCTTTAACTCCCATTCCTAATAAAAATATAAATATTGGGTCAAGAATTATATTTGTAATCGCACCTATAAGCATAGATGTCATGGCTATATTAGGACTACCACTGGCTCTTATGGTATGGTTAAGTCCAAAACTTAACATGTTAAATATAGTACCTATAAATATAATTTGCATGTATTCTTCAGCATATACTAGGGTGTTTGAACTAGCTCCAAACATTCTTAGTATATCCTTTCCCCAAATTAATCCTATAGCTGTTATAGCTAAACTAATGATTATAATTAAAGTAAAAGCATTTCCTAGAATCTTCTCTGCTTCTTCTTTCTTATTTTGTCCTAATCTAATTGAAATAGTAGTAGCAGTACCTATTCCAACTAACATACCAAAGCCTAATATAATAGTTGATATTGGCATAGTTACTCCAATACCTGTAATTGCTAAATTTCCTACCTCTGGAATATGTCCTATAAACATTCTATCTATAATATTATATAGTGCGTTAACCAACATCCCAATGATGGCTGGTATAGAAAACTTAAGTAATAATTTTGTGATTTTTTCTTCACCTAGTGCATTTTGTCTACCCATGTAGTATCTCCCTCCTAAATTAAATTGTCTATTTAAGTACTAATGCAAGGTTAGAAAAATCTTAACCTTGCAAAAATACCTCTTAATATATTTATTACATAACATATAATTATGGCTAAGATAATTCTTAACCTTTAAATTCTCATATTGTAAACTTTAAGTACCTTATATCTAAATACTATTCTTCACAATATAATTATACTTCATATCCCTTATATTTTCAATGACTTACTTCGAAAACCTAAAAATTCCATTGTCTAAATATAATTAATTGGTAATTATCTTCTTAAAATACGCTGTAGTAAACACTTTTCAGATAGAGTTTTATTATGAAAATAACTCTTCTAGTTCCTTTTTATTCATAGAAGATAAGGTTAATTCCGTATGTTCTTCTCCATCTATTACTTTATCTATGATTTCTTTTTTCTTTTCTTGTATATTGTAAATTTTCTCCTCTATAGTTCCCTTGGCTATAAGTTTTATTACCTCCACAGTATTTATTTGTCCAATTCTATGTGCTCTATCCTCAGCCTGTTCTTCCACAGCTGGATTCCACCATGGATCAAAATGTATTACCATATCAGCTGATGTAAGATTAAGTCCTGTTCCCCCAGCCTTTAAAGAAATTAAAAATACTGATGGTTCCCCATCATTAAACTCTTTAACTAAGTTCATTCTATCTTTAGATGGAACAGAACCATCTAAATACATAGTGTTTATACCCTTTTTATTTAACTTTTCTCTTATACTCCCTAGAATTGTAGTAAACTGAGAAAATAATAGTACCTTATGATTGTTCTCTAAAGCTTCTTCCAAAATGTCATAAAGAGCGTGATACTTTCCACTATCACCTTTATAATTTTCTATAAATGAAGCGGGATCACAACAGATTTGTCTAAGTCTAGTAATAAGCGATAATATCTTCATCCTACTTTTGTTAAAGCCTTTTTCCTTTATTTCTTGCTCCATCTCTTCTTTATAGGCATCTACATAAGAATAGTATAGTTTTTTCTGCTCTGAAGTCATGTCCACCACTATTTTATGTTCTATCTTTGGTGGTAGTTCAAGAGCTACATCCCTTTTAAATCTTCTTAAAATAAATGGTTTTATAAGCTTCAATAATTCTTCTAAAGCTTTATCATTCTTTTCTTTTACTATAGGCAATTCAAAGTTTTTATTAAACTTTCCATGGGTTTTTAAATATCCTGGCATTATAAAATCAAAAATAGACCAAAGTTCTGTAAGTGAGTTCTCTATTGGTGTTCCTGTCATAGCAAATTTACTCTTAGCTTGAATTGACTTCACAGATTCTGCATTTAAAGATGTTGGATTCTTAATATATTGTGCTTCATCGATAATACAAATATCAAATTTCATCCTCTCATAATATTCAAAATCCCTTCTTATTAATGCATAAGATGTAATTATTACATCGTACTCCTCAATATTTTCTATTAATATTTCTCGCTCTGCTTTACTTCCACTTACTGCTACAATCCTTAGGTCCTTAGAAAATTTTTCAAATTCCATAACCCAGTTATAAACTAATGAAGTAGGACATACAATTAGTGCCTTATTTTTCAAATTTCCTTCTAATTTTTCTGAATTTATAAATGTTATAGCTTGAAGGGTTTTACCAAGTCCCATTTCATCTCCTAGAATTCCACCAAATCCGCATTTAGATAAGGTTTTAAACCACTTAAATCCAATTTCTTGATAAGTTCTTAATACTGCACCTTGTTCTCCTGGAACTCTATATTCATTACTTTTTACATCTTTTATATTATCTATAAGATTTTTAAAACCGCTATTTCTTGTGATAAAATTCAATGCTCCCTTATTAATCTTTTCATCTATATATAAGGATGCATACTTAGGTATTTCTACACTTCCACTAGCTAACTTTGAAATTGATATGTCAAAGTTATCAATAACAGAATAAATATCTATAATTTCACTGCCCTGAAGTGGAATTATAGAACCATTCTTTAGTTTATAGTATTTTTTCTTCTGTTTAATAGAAGTTAAAGTTGCCTTCAATTCTTCTTTAGAAATTCCTTCAACATTGAAATTAAACTCTAAAAGATCTAAATCATTTAATCGAATGCTAGAATTAAAGGATTTAGGCGTTAATATTTTTATCTCCTTAAAGCTATCAGAGTAGTAAATCTCTCCTACCTCAGCTAATTCCTCCACACCATAGGTTAAAAACTCCACTAATTCGTCTTCATCTTCAATATAAAAACTTTTATCTATATTTTTAAATCCAAGTCCATAAAGCTTCTCTATAGTCTTTATTTCCTTCACTAAATCTCTAATAACTATCTCTTCACTAATATCTTCAGATACGCCCACTTCTTTTTCATTTAATAATTGTTGATTTTCTTCTTTGATATTTTCACTTTCATTTTCTAAATTATAATAAAAGCTTTCTTCTCCATAATTAAATTTCACATCACAAGTTACTCTATCTTTATCCTTATCTAAGTAAAATTCTGTTACTAAAGGTTCCTCTTTTATAAGTTCCTTTACACTTTCATCTTTAATAACAATTGGGCTTATACTCTTTAATTTAGGTAGAAGAAAATTCGCCACATCCTTAATACTATTTTTTTTAAAGGATATAGTATTATTTTTTGATTTCGTAAATGCTCTATGAAGTGGGATAAAATCACTTTTTTCCTTTTCAGACAATAGATATAAAGTATTATTTAAATAATAAAGTCCTGTATTCTCACAAATGGCCTGTGAGATTTCACCATTCATATCTATATTTAGATTGTCTCCCTTCATGAACATATAAAAACTAGTAGGCATATTTCCTAATGAAACAGTTATATCTTTATATTGCTCTTCCTTATATTCCAAATTGATGGTATTTCCATTTTTAATGGTTAGAATATTTTTAAGTTGACCTTCTGAAAGAAATACCCTTTTTCCACTAAAGAATATAGAACGATTAGTATATACCCTATTCATTACTTCTAAATTTAAATCATAAACTTCCTTTATAATATTCATGATTTCTTGATCCTTATCTTTAAACATATATTTAGTGTTATTATACTGAAGCTCTTTTCCAAAATTAATAGTTCCACCACTTGTGTACATACACTCCATAAGTTCACGAATATTTTTTACCACATATAATCTGCTGGTTCCTATCTTTAACTCTAAATAAAAACTTTTTTTCTTACTTCCATAGTGCTCATCCTCTACCACTAGGGTAATATTCATATTTAGAGATTCCTTCTCAACTCCTCTAATTGTCTTGTCAAAGGTGCTTTTATAGGTTTCAAGAAGCTCTTCTTCCCCAGACTTAGGAATGTTTATACCCCGTCCTCTTACACCTTCCTTATTTAACTTTATAAGTACAGCTCCTACATGCTTACACATATGATATTGTGCAAAAGCTTCACAACTACAGTTGGGATATAATTTAAAATTTCTATTATTTATAAGTACACTAGTTTTATAATTATTTACATCATAGGCTGACTGTACTATGGCCGTAACTGATAATATATTTATAGAGTTTTCATTGATCCTTATACTTCTAACTTTATTTCTAAGGTACATATCCATGGCTCTATTAAAAATAACATTTCCACATATATCCTTTATCTCTCTCAACTCTAAATCAAACTTCATTCTCACAATTCTCCTAATTAAAATTTCTTCCTTTTTCAATAAATTTATTCTACCTTTTATTATATACCTTTTTCCATCTTTATAGCGCATTTATTTTAAAGTAATTCACCTTTTCTATAATTTCCAACTATAAAAGAAATATGAACTATAAATAATTACATGAAAATGGTGAGCATGAATCTTAATATAATTACATGTTCACCATAAATTTAAGAACTAGTTTAGACCTTTAGTCAAACCAAGATTCACTATATCATTTTCATCTACGTCCTCAGTATTTAACTCAATATATATATTCCATTCTGCCATGTCTGCAGTTCCAATTCCAGGAACCATTCTCTCAATTGCTATAGAAATATTATTGCCCTCTTTAATTACCTTTTTTACTTTATGCCTCACAGATCCACTTGATTCATCTAATGTTACAATAATTAAAGCTTTTTTAGAAAAAAATTCATCATCATATTTACTTGCATCTACGTCACGGGTTTCGTTTACACATGACAGCATGCTTACAGTAAGTCCTTTTACCTTCCCTTCATGCTCCTTCAAACATTCTTTTGATTTGCAAATAGTGATAATAGGATATTTTTTACTTGAATTATAATATGGAGATCTTTCATAACTGTCCTTAAACTCAAGCTCCCTTACAGAATCACTAGGCTTTTTAGTAATCTCCCCTTTATCTTCTGTGCTTGCTGAAATTTCATCATTATCTTGATTTTCTGTATTTCCTACTTCAACACTTTTCTCGTCTTTTTCACTTTCACCTGTATTTATATTATTACACCCCGAAAAAAGTACTACCGTAGTTAAAACTAAAGTAACGCATAACAATTTTAATTTATTCTTTTTCATATATATACCTCCATATTTCATATAAATAGAGTTCTTTGCTTCATATGTAATTTTACCCCATTGAAGTTCACTAACAGACTTCTAAGTATCAGTATTCTTGATACTTAGAAGTCGTTGTTCTTTAGGGTAGATCGTTATCTAAGAACGTATTAACTCTTTACTCATATTCTAAATCTTAATATCTATATCTTAAGAAATATCCTTTATTTATATACGCTTATTTATACAAAAAGATTTAAACTTCTTATTTCTAGGCTCTATTTAAAATTACATAAATATAATATACAAGCTATAAGAATATTAGTAGTCCTACTTTAATATCGTGTTGAAACGTTAATTTTGCCAATAAATAATAAAGACTGAGTCAAAATTTTTTATTTGACTCAGTCTATCTAAGATAATTTTTATTTAAATTTTACTGCAGTTCCATAACAAATAACTTCAGATGTACCATTCATTATTGAGCTTGTTGCATACCTTATATTTACTATAGCATCAGCACCCATAGCCTCTGCTTCGTCAACCATACGCTTTGTAGATATGGCTCTAGCTTCATTCATCATTTCTGTATAACCTTTTATCTCTCCACCTACAACGGTTTTAAGACCACTAAGAATGTCCTTACCTATATTTTTAGACCACACCACTGACCCTTTAACCATTCCTAGCATTTCTAACTCTTTGCCTGCAATGTAATTAGTATTTACTAATATCATTTTCGTCTCCCCCTTTTATTTCCTTTATTCTTTCTATCATATTATAAATAATTGCTCCTCCTATACCTATGGCAATTAAAAGCAAAATTATTGGCAATAACTTTATTCCTTCTGCAAAGGTAACAAATATGATACCTCCAAAATAGAAAATTGCAAATAGGAGCATCAATACTGTTATTACTATTGTAAGTATAATTTTTCCCATACCCTTATCCTCTCTCTAAAAACATACTATAAATATTAATTATTCTATTTTACTAGACTAATATTATCATACTATAACTACTAATACAATATGGATAAAAATAGTTATTCATGCATAATGATTAAACTTTATTTTTATCTAATCAACCTCATCTATACCTAATATTTATCCTTTCTTTGTATACCTGTATACATATTTACTTTTCATAATAGTGTATAATTTAAAAAAAATTATATAAATTTATGGGAGGAAGGATAATAATGATCAAATTAATCGGTATTATAATTGTTATCATTGGTTTTACGTTAAAACTCGATACTATTGCTGTAGTTCTTTCTGCGGGGGTTTTAACAGGGCTCGTTGCTGGTTTGAGCATTAACGAAATATTGACTACTCTAGGACAAACTTTTGTATCTCAAAGAGCCATAACATTATTCATATTAACATTACCTGTAATTGGTATGTGTGAAAGATATGGACTTAAAGAAAGAGCTGCAACTCTTATAAGTAACGCTAAATCTCTTTCTGCTGGAAAGCTTTTAAGTGTTTATGCCCTAGTTAGACAAGTAGCAGCTGCCCTTTCTATTAGAATGAGTGGACATCCTCAATTTGTTAGACCTCTTGTTAATCCTATGGCACAAGGTGCTGCCGTTAGCAACTTTGGAGAAATTAATAAGGAAGATGAAGATAAAATTAAGGCTTCTTCTGCTGCTATGGACAACTATGGTAACTTCTTTGGACAAAACTTATTTATGGCCAGCTCAGGAGTACTTCTAATAACCAGTACACTTCAGGAACAAGGCTATGTAGTAGATGCCCTTGATGTAGCTAAAGCTTCTATCCCAATAGCTGTAATACTATTTATAATGGTATTAGTGCAAAATCATTTGTTAGATAAATCATTAATTAAAAAATATTCTAAAAAAGATAATTAAAGGAGGAATCGTTTATGGATATGGTGGCACTATCAAATTTTTTATTGGAAATCTTTTATGCCTTAGTGGGCTTCCTAATGATTTCCCTAGCAGTCTATACATTTACAAATAAAGATCATAAAGCTAGAATTGGCACTTCAATATTTTGGTCAATTCTAGGTATTATATTCATAGCTGGACCTTATATCCCAGCTAATATAGTTGGGATTTTAATAATAGCCTTAGGTTGCTTGACCGTTTCTAAGCAAGTTAAAATGCTACCTACCAAACCCCTTGATGGAGAGTTTGCTAAAACTCAATCTGGAAAACTTAAAAATAAAGTTTTCTTACCACCTCTAGTAATCGCAATTGTAGCTCTAGGAATAGCACAATTTACTTCTATTAGCGGAACAGCTGCTATTGGTATAGCTGCTGTGATAGCAACTGTAGTAACCTTAATTATCACAAAAGCTAATCCAAAGTTCATTTTAGAGGACGGAGCTAGAATGATTGACTCTGTTGGACCTGTAAGTATCTTGCCTCAACTTCTTACTGCATTAGGCTCACTATTTACAGCTGCTGGAGTTGGTACTGTTATTGCTAATGGTATATCAAGCTTCATACCTGAAGGAAATCTTTTAATTGGAGTAGCTGCTTACTGCATAGGTATGGCTATCTTTACAATGATCATGGGAAATGCCTTTGCTGCATTTGCAGTTATCACTGCTGGTATCGGAATTCCATTTGTATTTGCACAGGGGGCTAATCCAGTAGTTGCTGGCGCCTTAGCTCTTACTGCTGGATATTGTGGAACCCTAATGTCACCAATGGGAGCTAATTTTAATATTATGCCTGCAGCTCTTCTGGAGATAGATGACAAAAATGCAATTATTAAACGTCAATTTCCTGTGGCTATGACACTACTATTATCGCACATAGTTTTAATGTATTTCCTAGCATTTTAAAAGTTTATATAAGATATAACTAAAGGAGGTGAATTTTAATGAAGCTAATGCTTCATTAAATATATATATGAAAGTTTTAATAAGTGGTTTTGATCCCTTTGGAGGAGAACCTATAAATCCAGCTCTTGAAGCAGTAAAATTACTTCCTAATAATATTGCTGGCGTAGAAGTTGTAAAAGTAGAAATTCCTACTGTCTTTAATAAATCAATAGAGGCTCTTGAAAGCTCTATCAAAAATCATAATCCCGATGCAGTTATATGCATCGGACAAGCAGGTGGTAGATTTTCAGTTATGCCAGAGAGAGTTGCTATTAATATAGATGATGCTAGAATTAAAGATAACGAAGGAAATCAACCAATAGATATAAAAATTAAAGATGATGGAGAGAATGCTTATTTCTCTAACTTACCTATAAAAGCAATGGTTAAAAACATGGTAGATAATGGCTATCCTTCTGCAATCTCTAATACTGCTGGAACCTTTGTTTGTAACCACATAATGTATGGATTACTTTATCTTATCGATAAAAAGTACTCTCATATGAAAGGTGGATTTATTCACGTTCCATATATACCAAATCAAGTGGTTACAAAACCAAATACACCTTATATGAATCTTCAAGATATTTCAAAATGTCTTGAGCTTTGTATAGAAGCCCTAGTTAATAATAAAGATAAAGACATTAAAACTATAGGAGGTACAATCTGCTAATGATATACCCAACAGAAGAAAAAAAAGTATTTGTATATGGAAGCTTAAGAGAAGATTTTTTTAACTATGATAAATACTTAAAAAATAAAGTATCTCCAGCTTCTCTAGGCGAAGTAAAGGGAAAGCTTTTTCATCTTTCACACAAGGGATATCCTGCTTTACTAGATGGAGAAGATACTGTTATTGGAGAAATTATGACACTAAAAGATTTTTATGAAGATATAGTTTCCTTAGATCAAATGGAGGGGTTCAGATCCTTTAAAGATATATCAATCAATGAATATACGAGAACTACTATAAATGTCAAAAATCTTGAAACAAAGGCCATTGAAAATTGTTATGTATACAAATACGTAGATGAAAATGATAAAAGTTTTAATTCACATGCAATCTACATTCCTCATGGAGATTGGAAAAAGTATATGAATAGCTTATAATAATATAAATAGAAAAATCTATCATTTATTTGATAGATTTTTTATTGTATTAAACTAAAATTATATTTAAATTTATTGACATATCCATTTCTATTACATAATATATAAAATAATAATTATTTTCTTAAGGTGAATTTATGTATTCTAATCTAAACCCTGAAGAATTAGTTATAGCAGCTGCTATACTATCTATCTATATCGCTAAAAATAGAACTTCTGATGAAGTTAACCTTTTAGGAAATCTTTTTCAAGCTATAGGTACTAACCTCTCAACTTTTGCTTCTGCAACTCCAGAAAATGAAACTAATACTAAAAACGAAAATAATACCAGTGAATAAAATTTAAGTTCAACATAATTTCTATAAAATGAATGGTATATTAGACTTTAGATGTTATTTTATTAAATTTGGTATAAAATATTAACTATTACTCTACTACATTGAAAAGGATGATTTAATATATGTACGAAGAATACTTTAAACACATTCCACAAGAAAAAATGAGAACTTTTTTTCTTGAAGAACTTGCTCCTTTAGGAATTATAAAACATTATAAAAAAAATGACCATATAGATTACTTCCCTGGTGGTAAGCTTTCAATAGTTATTGAAGGGAAAGTAAAAGTTTGTATATATACTAAAAAGGGTCTTGAAAAAATTTTATTTTTTCTAATACCAGGAGAAATATATGGGGAAGAAAGTTTATTTCATCAATCTCATATAGGCATTACTCCAGTTACATTAGAAGATACTTCAATCTCATTTATTGATAATGAAACTTTATATAATTATTTAAATGATAAGCCTAAAAATTATGAGTATTTTATTCAAAGCATATTAAGAAAATATCAAATTTCTTTATTTCAGATGGGAGACCTTTTAAAGAGATCACCACGAGCTCAAATTTGCTCTGCTCTTTGTAGAATTGTTGCTCAAACTATAAATAATTACTCTAAATGTAATGATCCAATTGAATTAAGTCTCCCACTTACTCATGAAGGACTAGGAAATTTAATCGGTTGCTCTAGAGTTACCGTTACTAGAGTTCTTAATGAGTTAAAATCCCAAGGAATATTAGCAAGTACATCTAAAAAAATAGTTATTCTAGACTTTGAAAGATTAAAAAAATATTGTGATTAATACCAAATAAACTAAATTCAACATATAATTATTTTTAGATTTAAATTACTTAAATTTTTAAGTAATTTATATATATTATATTATTTTTCATCTAATTTTATGTTATTATATTATTGTAACCACAAGGTTAAAAATGCATTTGTTACTCAGTTATAAGTTTAAATTCAAATTATAATTAAACTATTCTAAGAAAAGTAGGTTGTTTAGTATGAATAATAACTCAAAAGAACTTTTTAAACTTATTGATGATGGAAAAACTATTGTACATAGCGATCCTAGAAAAGCTTATGAAATAACAAAAGAAGCATTTAAATTAGCTGAAGCATTTAATAATAAATCTGCAATGGGCTATTGCTTTATTAATTTTGCCTTAACTTACAGGTCACTATCAAATTTTGCCAACTGGGTAGAATATGGTCATCATGCTCTAGATATATTTATGGAATTAAATGAAGAGGAAGGCATTGTTGTAGCTTTAAATCTTTTAAGTTGCGCATATTTTCACGTTGGACTTTATGAGGATTCTTTAATAAATTGTCTTAGAGTTCTAGATTTGTGTATTGATGATAAACATAGCTTTATTCATACATGTTCCCTTAATAACATGGCAGAGATTCACAGGATAACTACCCAATATAATAAAGCCTTGAAATATTATGAGAAAGCTTTAGCTAAAGCTAAAAAGTTTAATTATACTTCACTCTCTGCATCTATTTTATTTAATATAGGACAAGTTCTTCTTGAGAAGAATAATTACCATAAAGCTTTAAAAACATTTTTTGAAAGCTATGATATAGCTATTGAATTTAATAACTTTATACTTCTAGGTGAAATAGAAAATAACATTGGTTTCATTCACTTTAAAAATAAAGAGTTTGATAAAGCCATGGAATACTATAATAAATCCTTAGAACACTTAGAAACCATTAGCAACAAATTCTATATCATAGATTTATACTTTAACATTGGTTTTTTAAAGCTTTCTACTTCTTCTAATTATGCTCTAGAATATTTAAATAAAGCTATACATTGTGCTGAGGAGCTTAATTCCAAACATAAGCTTAGCAAAATACATTTGGAGCTTTCTAAATACTACGAATCATTAGGAGATTTTAAAACGGCCTTAGAATATTACAGACAGTACCACCTTTCAGAGGAAGAAGTTTCTTCATCTACCATGAAATCTAAACTAGAAATTATAAGAATTCAATGTAATCATGCTATAGAAGCTGAAGAATTAGAACAAATTAAAATAATAAATCAAAAACTAGAAATGGAAATAGAATCCCAAAATAAAAGGCTACAATATATGAAAAATGAGAATAAGAATTTACGGTTTAAAGCATTGAAAGATTCTCTTACTAAAATTTCAAATAGACATGCCATTGACCAAATGTTTAGTAGACTATGGAAATATTCTAAACTCAATAAAAATAATATGATTTTATTTATGATAGATGTGGATAACTTTAAATTATATAATGATTATTGGGGACATATGCATGGTGATAAATGTCTTGCCAGTATTGCTCAATGTTTAAAAGGCATTTCTACCTCCCGTCACGATTTTTGTGGTAGATATGGTGGAGAAGAATTTATATATCTTGCTGAGGATTTAACCTATGATGAAGCTATTTACCTAGGTAATCTAATCAGTTCTAAAGTTAAGAACTTAAAAATAAAATCTACTAATGATAATGGTAGTTCTGTAATTACTGTTAGTATTGGTGGGGTCTATGGAAACCTTTCCTCTCTTAGGTCAACTGACTATATGATTGAAATTGCAGACAAACAATTATATATCTCTAAAGAATCTGGAAGAGATAAAGTTACATTAATAAATACCTTAAAAGATGAATTGACGCTAAATTCAATAGATTCAGTTAACTTAGTAGCTGCAGATATATATTAATAATTTAAATTTTAAAACAGTTATTACTTTATTATTAATTATATTATTCAAGTTATTAAACATAAAAATATATAAAGAAGGACACTCTTAAAATTACTAAGCTTAAATTACCAATGAAAGCTTAATTTCTAATAGTGTCCTTTTATTAATTATTAATCATCTTCTCTTAAAAGGTTAATATCTTTTCCACTAAGAATCTTGTTCATATTTCTCATAGAACACATTTTACCACACATAGTGCAACTATCTTTATGATGGGGTGTAGATTCTTTTCTATATTTTCTTGGCTTTTCCTCATCTAAAGCTAATGTAAACATCTGCTCCCAATCAAGTTCCTGTCTTGCCTTACTCATTTCATTATCCCACTCTGATGCGCCTTTAATTCCTTTAGCAATATCCGCTGCATGAGCCGCAATTTTTACTGCTACTATACCTTCCTTCATATCATCTAAGTTTGGAAGTCTTAAATGTTCTGCTGGAGTTACATAACATAAAAAGTCTGCTCCATAACTTGCTGCAATAGCTCCACCAATGGCAGAAGTTATATGATCATAACCTGGAGCTACATCGGTAACTAAAGGTCCTAAAACATAAAATGGTGCTCCGTGACAAAGTCTTTTTTGAAGTAACATATTAGCTTCTATTTCATTAATAGCCATGTGTCCTGGACCTTCAATTATAACTTGTACATTTCTCTCCCAAGCTCTTTTTGTAAGCTCACCTAATACCATGAGCTCCTTAATTTGTGAAGCATCTGTAGCATCAGATATTGAACCTGGTCTACATGCATCTCCTAAGCTTAAAGTTAGATCATATTTTTCACATATATCTAATAATCTATCAAAATATTCATAGAATGGATTTTCTCTCTGATTTAATTCCATCCAAGCAAATAAAAGAGATCCTCCCCTTGAAACTATATTAGTAAGCCTCTTATTTCTTTTAAAAGTATTTATAGTTTCCCTATTTAATCCAGCATGGATAGTTACAAAATCTACTCCATCTTGTGCATGCTTTTCTACTACTTTAAAGAATTCATCTACAGAGATATCCTTTAGTTCCTTATCATAAAAGCCAACTACATCATACATTGGTACTGTTCCAATCATCGCTGTAGACATTTCTACTAACTTCTCTCTAAACTTTGCAGTTTTTCCATAGTTAGAAAGGTCCATAATAGCCTCCGCTTTCATATCTAGAGCAACTTTCACCTTTTCCATTTCTTTATCTATATCATCACAATCTTTTGATATACCTAAATTTACATTTATTTTAGTTTTAAGACCTTGTCCTACTCCCTGTGGCACAATGGATTTGTGATTTTTATTAGCAGGTATAGCTACCTTACCTTCCGCTACTAAGCCTCTTAACTCTTGAACATCCATATTCTCTGACTTAGCTACAATCTCCATCTCTCTCGTTACAATGCCCTTCCTAGCAGCATCCATTTGTGTTGTAAAATCCATACTTTCTTCCTCCCTAAGTACAATAATTATTTAATTTAATAATTTAGCGCCTTTCTTTAGGAGAAAATAATTGCTTACATATTTTTATAAATTTTTATTAATCTTATCCGAAAAAATAAAGGCTTACACAAGGTAAGCCTTTGGATGATTTCATAAAATAAATATTTATAAATATTTTTATAAATAAGCTATTATTAAAATCTTTTAAAGCTTTCCTTCGATGGCATTATCCACATCAGGTTCAAGGGTTAAAGCAATTATTGCTTCTCTCAGCGTTAGGCACCCCTAGCTAAATAATTATTAAATTAACTTCATTATAACATAAAAACTATAATTTTCAAATTTGCTTTTAATTTATAATTATCTGGATTATAAATGGAAAATTTTTAATAACATATTTTTATCTTTCTAAGGATAAACTAAGGTCGAGTTTTCTTAAACCTTTTATTTTTCATAGGTTATACTCATTATTGTTATTCTCATCAAATTTTCTCATACTTAAAATCTCAAATAAATACTTTAAAAGGACGGTGTATTGCAATGAAAAAATCTTTAATTATGCTAACATTAGTTGGTACCATCATGGCTTCTTCTACTGTAGCCTTTGGATATAATAGTATAGCAATGGATTCTAATAGTATAAAAATGACTACTATAGAGGCTCCAACAGAAAAACCTAAGAATGAAAAACCTGCTGAAGAAAAGAAACCAACTATGACTGAGGAAGAAGATAAGACCAAAAAATCTGATGAAAAAAAACAAACTATAAATGAGCCTAAACCTGAGAATGAAAAATCACCCAAACAAGAGGAAAAGAAACCAACTCTAAATGAAACTGATGAGAAGAAACAAGATAAAAATACTCCTAAATCTAGGGATGAAAAAACTAATGGTAACCATATGAGAAAACCAGAGTGTGATAATAAGTGTAACCCTGAAAACAATAAGGCAAGCGAAAAGAAAGCTCAATAATTAAGTATAAATTTAAACTTAGTTTAAATATAGGCTATGTTTTAACACCAGTTTAAAACGTAGCCTAAATATTTTATTTTATGCTGCTTTCTTTGTTTCTATATCTCTTTGAATTTTGCTAAAAAATTTATAAGTAGTTGAAGATAACATCATTCCAAAGGCAATAGCTCCACCTACTATAATAGTTTTCATTGCACTGCTATAAGCAAGGTCATAATTTTGAGCAACTATATATAATACTGTATTATAGGCCATAACTCCTGGTACTAATGGAAATATTCCTGGTATTGAAAACTGCATACTTGGAGACTTTAACCTTCTTGCCATTACTTCACTATAAACTCCTACTACAAATGCCCCCATGAAAGTAGCAATGATTACACTTCCTCCATAATTGAACACTATTAAATAGCTTATCCATGCAAGAGTTCCTGAAACACCTGCCCAAACTAATTTTTTTCTATCTATATTAAATAATATGGCCGGAAACACACTTCCAAAGAATGCCAAAATAATTTGTCTAGTCATAACATAGCCTCTACTTTCACTTAAATATATTCTCTCTAAAAGATTCCTAGAAAATTTCTAAAGGCTAATGCAGTACCAATTCCTGAACCAATTGCTGTAATTATTAGAGCTGCCTCCCCTACCTTTGAAATTCCTGATGTAAAATCACCATAAATTATGTCTTTTATTCCATTAGTAAGGGCTACACCAGGTAATAGTACCATTATAGACCCTAGTATAATCTTGTCCTTGTTCACTATAGTTATAATATTTTCAAATAAAATACTTATACCGGCTATAAGAAATCCTGAGAAAAAGAAAATAAAAAATTGGAAAAACCCTACATTGGATACCTTATCTACCATATAATAAATTATCATACCTAAAATAGCAGATATAAAAGCTGCAAAAATTGTTCCATTGAAGAATAATGAATAAATAAAACAAGTCATTCCACCAGCTAACACTCTAATGGGTAATTTAAAAGTAGGCATTTTTCTTATATCTTCTAGTCTTTCCATTGCTTCCTCATAGGAAATCTTATCTGCCTCTATGCTTCGAGAAAAACTATTTACTAGCTCTATGCTATATAAATCAACACTCTTACTTCTGACTTTTTTTAGTGATGTAACCTTTTCTTGATCCTCATCCAAAATGGATATAAAAATTCCTTTTCCTGTAGTTATGCATTCACTTTTATAATTATATGCTTTACATATCCTTTCAATAGTTTCCTCTACCCTATAGGATTCTGACCCATTACTTATAAGTAGTTCTCCTGCTGAAAGAGCTATATCTAAAACCTGTTTTGCTTTCATGATAAATCTCCTTCTAATCCTTCATGTATTTAATAAACGTAAACTTTATTTAGTTAACTATGATTATTTTCTAATCTGTTTAATATTACACATTTATTAATGGTAATTATATCATCTTTTTTATATTTGTCTATTGATTATTTATATATTAAATTAAATTTATTACTTCATTATTATTTCACAAGTACTAAGTTATACTTATTTGTAAAATAAAAGAACTAACTCAAATTAATTTACTTAATTTAAGCTAGTTCTTAAAACTGTGTTAATAAACTTCAGATGAAGTAACTCCATTCTAGTCTAAGAATTCTATTTATATTTTATTAGCTATTAAACTACATCTTCTTGAATATCTTCAAATTGACTATTATATAAGTTTGAATAGAAGCCCTTAGCTGCAAGTAACTCATTATGGTTTCCTTGCTCTACTATATCTCCATCCTTCATTACAAGGATTAAATCCGCATCTTTTATGGTTGATAATCTATGAGCAATTACAAAACTAGTTCTACCCTTCATCAAATTATCCATAGCCTTTTGTATTAAAACTTCCGTACGAGTATCTACAGAACTGGTGGCTTCGTCTAGAATTAGAACCTTAGGATCCGCAAGAATTGCACGAGCTATTGTAAGTAATTGCTTTTGACCTGCAGATACATTATTAGCTTCTTCATTTAAAGTCATATCATATCCATCAGGTAAAGTTTTTACAAAGTGATCTACATTAGCAGCCTTTGCTGCAGCAATAACTTCTTCGTCAGTAGCATTCAATCTACCATATCTTATATTTTCCTTAATAGATCCGTTAAATAGCCATGTATCTTGAAGTACCATACCAAAGATGCTACGTAAATCTTGGCGGTTGAAATCTTGAATATTATGACCATCTATTAAGATAGCTCCACTATTTACATCGTAAAATCTCATGAGCAATTTAATCATAGTAGTTTTTCCTGCTCCAGTAGGTCCAACTATAGCAACCTTTTGTCCTGGTTTTACATGTGCTGAGAAGTTATTGATAATAATCTTATCTTCTTTATATCCAAAGTGAACATTTTCAAAGTTTACTTCACCTTTAATATCTTCTCCCTCATCTCCTGCCAATAAAGAGTTTTTTATTTTAATAGGATTTTCTGCAAATTGTACTTCCTCTTCTTCTGCTAAAAATTCAAAAACCCTTTCTGCAGCCGCTGCTGTAGATTGCATTAGATTTGCTATCTGGGCTGATTGCGCAATAGGTTGATTAAAAGATCTTACATATTGAATAAAGGATTGAATATCTCCAACTTCAATAGTTTTCTTTATAGCAAGCCATCCACCCAAGATAGAAACTACTACATAACCTATATTCCCTACGAATGTCATAATAGGCATCATCATTCCTGATAAGAATTGAGACTTCCAAGCTGAGTCATATAATTTATCATTTAAATTATTAAATTCTCTAATTGCTTCTTCTTCGCCATTGAATGCCTTAACTATATTATGTCCTCCATAAGTCTCTTCTACTTGCCCATTAACATTTCCTAAATATTTCTGTTGATTTCTAAAGTGCTTTTGTGACTTCTTAACTACTATTGATATTAATAGCATAGATATTGGCAATATAAGAAGTGCTGCTACTGTCATTATACCGCTTATTGAAATCATCATTATTAGTACTCCAATTAATGTAGTAATTGAAGTTATAACTTGAGTCATACTTTGATTTAAATTTTGACTTACGGTATCTACATCATTTGTTACCCTAGATAAAACTTCACCATGGGTCTTATTATCAAAATATTTAAGAGGCATTCTATTAATTTTCTCTGAAATTTCTTTTCTAAGATTATATGAAACCTTTTGAGTAACTCCTGACATTATAAATCCTTGCACAAAGGAGAATAATGTACTAATTATATATAAGACTAAAAGTATTGATAAAATTTTTCCTATATATTGAAAATCTATACCGACTCCTGAACCTGTTATCTTACCTAAAAGTCCCTTAAAAATGTTGGTGGTAGCTTTACCTAAAACCTTAGGTCCAATAATAGAAAAAGCGGCACTTCCAATGGCAAATATTATAACAATTATTATGGATGCAGTAAAAGGTTTAAGATAACTAATAAGCTTTTTCATGGTACCCTTAAAGTTTTTAGCCTTTTCTCCTGAACCACCCATAGGTCCTCCTCCACCCATAGGTCCTTTTTTCATATTTTGCTCCTTACTCATTAGCTAACTCCTCCTTTGAAAGTTGAGATAGTGCTATTTGTTTATATACATCGCAAGTTTTCATCAGCTCTTTATGAGTTCCAATACCAACAATTCTACCTTCTTCTAAAACTATTATCTGTTCTGCATGTAGAATTGTACTTATTCTTTGAGCTACAATTAAAACTGTACTATTTAAAGTTTCTTTCTTAAGTGCTTTACGTAATGCCGCATCAGTCTTAAAATCTAAAGCTGAGAAACTATCATCAAATATATATACCTCTGGTTTTTTAGCAATAGCCCTTGCAATAGCAAGTCTTTGTTTTTGACCTCCTGAAACATTTGTACCACCTTGAGATATTTCGGTATTATAACTTTCCTTAGTACCTTTAATAAAATCAGTGGCTTGTGCAATCTCTGCGGCCTTTATCATATCTTCATCTGTAATGCCATTACCAGCATATTTTAAGTTGCTTTCAATGGTACCAGAGAATAGAACTCCTTTTTGAGGTACATAGCCTATCTTTTCTCTTAAATCATGCTGGCTTACTTTTCTAATGTCAACTCCATCAAGAAGTATTTCTCCTTCGGTTACATCATAAAATCTTGGTGCTAGATTAATAAGGGTAGACTTACCACTTCCTGTACTACCAATAAATGCAGTAGTCTCGCCTGGCATAGCAGTAAAAGTTATATTGCTTAGAACATTTTCTTCAGCATTTGGATATTTAAAAGAGACATTATTAAATTTAAGAATTCCCTTTTTATCTTCTTCAAGTTTTATTGGATCTACAGGATCCTTAACTACATATTCTGTAGATAATACTTCATCTATACGCCCAGCTGAAACTGTAGCACGAGGTAACATAACTGAAACCATAGATATCATTAAGAAAGCCATGATAATTTGCATGGTATATTGAATAAATGCCATCATATCTCCAACTTGCATAGTTCCTGCAT
The DNA here is from genome assembly GCF_002477055.1 of Clostridium sp. UBA7503. Classification (NCBI taxonomy): domain Bacteria; kingdom Bacillati; phylum Bacillota; class Clostridia; order Eubacteriales; family Clostridiaceae; genus Clostridium; species Clostridium sp. UBA7503. The sequence goes on along the minus strand of NZ_DLNT01000047.1, from coordinate 161,470 downwards.
CAATGCTGTGTGCTCCATTCCATACTATTAAAATGGTAATTCCATTCATAATCAACATCATAGTTGGCATCATTAATGCCATAGTTCTATTTACAAATAAATTATTCTTAGTTAAATCATTATTTGCTTTGTCAAATCTTTTTTCTTCATGTCTTTCTGTGCTAAAAGCACGAATTACCATCATACCAGTTAATATCTCACGAGTTACAAGATTAACTCTATCAACTAGTTTCTGAACTCTTTTGAATCTTGGCATAACTACTGTAAATAAAACAATAACTACTGCTGAAATAGCCACTACTGCGACAACAATAATCCAAGCCATTGAAGTTTCTGTGTTTAAAACCTTTATTACTCCACCAATCCCTAAGATTGGTGCATAGAATACAACTCTTAGAAGCATTACCATGAGCATTTGAATTTGTTGAATATCATTAGTACTACGAGTTATAAGTGACGCAGTAGAAAACTTATCTAATTCTGCATTAGAAAAACCTATAACTTTAGAAAATACTTTACTTCTAAGGTTTTTACCAAGGTTTGCCGCCACTCTAGCCCCAATAAATCCAACAGTTACTGTAGCGACCATACTTAGTAGGGCTATAAGTATCATTAATCCTCCTGTATAAAGAAGATAGTTAGTTTGCATTTTGTCTATATTCATACCAATATTATTATACTCATTTTTTACATAACTAATAGCTGCTTGGTCTATCATAGTATTAGGTAAGTTCTCAAAATTTTTATCTATATCTTTCATCATAGTATATCGCTGTTGCTGCGGTAACTGTGATATCACTTCTAATATATCTGCATTTTCATCTATACCCATATTAGGAGGAAACTCTGCTATAATTGCTGCTTTCATTGCCTTACTTTCTTCACTGTCACTTTCAAAGCCTTGCACTACTAACATTGGCCTTGCAAATATTCCATTTAACTTTTCAATGGTTTCTTTATCCTTTTTCTTAGTTGTAAGCTTATATACACCTTCATTTTCTAAAGAAGGATACTTCTTCACATATTTATTGTATTCTTCATCACTAAGAGAATCTTTATCTAACAATGTATAATTACTCTTAATTTCTATTTTATCCTCTTCACTAATAAATAGTTCTAACTTTTCTAATTGACTCTTTCTAATTACTTCTGGTGTAACTTTTTCTACTCCCCCCTGCTGAATTCCAACATTTACTATATTAGAAGTATAGTCAGGTAAAGAAAGGTCACAGACTGCTTGAACAATTAGTAATCCAATTATGATGATAATTGGCACTACTGAGTTCTTTAAATATTTAATTAACTTGAACATATTCCTCCACTCCCTCTTACAATAATAAATTACTAAGAAATAAACTAAAAACAAAATACTTTATTACCTATGCTATATGAACATAGATAACAATAGTATTTACAATTTATCAGTTTATTTGCAATTTAAAAAAAATTTATTTATAATAATCTTATAAAATACTTATTAATTTATATAAATTATGATATTATATTATTTATAAGTATATAACAGTTATAAACATATATTAATTATAGTTTCATAACTATTATAAGTCAATAACTATTTTGTTGTGTTTTTTTAATTTTTAATTAACAATTTTAATATAAACAGAGTTCTTAGTATCAATTTATTTGATACTAGAATTCGTTGTCCTTTAGGGGAAATCGTTATCCAGGTACGTAGCAGCTCTTTACCCATACTTTGAAGAAGATAGGAGTATTAGAGCTGGTAGTCATCGGATAGAGAAATTCAATACTACAGACAAAGGAGAATTATTATGGATGAAAAAAATTTAACTAAACTATCTGAGGACTTTTTTCTTCTTATGATGTTACTTCATAAAAAGATTATAAAATTAGACGATTTTATGAAAAATACAGTTGTACCACCATCACATGTAAAAGTGGTTTTTTACCTAGCTCAAAATGGACCTTCAAAGGTGTCTAGTATAGCTAGAGACCTTTGTATATCTAAACCTAATATGACCCCAATAATAGATAAACTCCTTGAGTGTGGTTATGTTACTAGATATGAAGATCCAAAGGATAGAAGAGTTATTAGAATTGAAATAACAGAAAAAGCCCATGAAGTCTTTAAAATCAAAAAGGATTTAATGAAAAGCTTTCTTAAGGAAAAGTTATCTGTGCTACCAGATGAAGATTTAATTTCTCTTAGTGGTGCAATATCCGAATTTAAAAGAGTCATGTCTAAAGTAAATTAAAATAAAAGGTATAAAGCTGTAATAAAACTAGCTTTATACCTTTTTAACACTATAAAACTTTTACAGTGTAATTTTCGATTTAATATCATTATAAATTTTCTAATCTCTTAGCAAATATTCCGGTCTCAAAGATTATGTCATTAAGAGACAATAAAACTCCAATTAATATACCATACCAAATGTAATGTAGCTCAAATCTATCCTTAATTGCCAAAGCAATAAAAACAGCAATAGCATACCCCATAGCACTCCATACTTTCTTCTTCTTAGATTTTGATACAAATTTCTGCATCGGTTTAAAAAGTCCAATAATGCTATCATTAAGTCCTTTAAACAATATTAAGCATATAAACTCAGCCACTATAATCCCTATAACAATATATAAAAAATCCATATAACACACCCCCTACTCTTTATCTATAGTTCATCCATAAACCTTGAATAAAGCTTTACTAAGCATCCACTCATTATGAGCTAATGTACCTTGAAAATCCCAATTAACTTATCCATTTTAATCTCCATATCGTACTTAATATATAACTAAATTCATAGCTATACATCCATATTTTAAAACTATGAACTATCATCTCCCTAACAATTTATAAATTTCCTCTTCCTTTTCTGCTACATGTTTTTTCATCATAACCATGGATTCATTATGAAGATACCATTGATAACACTTCTTTAAGCCTTCCTCCATGGAAGTTTCTTCTTTAAATATACTATGGACTTTTTTTACATCCAGCACATTGTCATAATTAAAGAATGAAAAGAAGTCTCTCTCATTATAACCCTTCTCCTCATAATAAAAATGATACTTTATTGCCTTTTTACCAGCAGCCTTCTCACATAATTCTATCCATGTATTAAAGGTGACTGCCTCGCTATTTCCAACATTATAAATAGATAGATTATCTTGATTTGTATCTAAAAATCCTTCTACTAAATTGCCTAGGTCCTTAGAGTAGATAAATTGAATTTTAGTCTCTCCATCATTAGGAATTAGAATAGGACTATCATTAATAATATGATGAAAAATAAAACCTTCCCTTGCTGCATAATTATTTTCTCCATAAACATAAGGAGGACGTAGTACTATAAGCTGAACATTACTGTAGTTATACTTATCCTCTAAAAACTCTTCACACTCTATTTTGTTTGTTCCATAATCTCCCCAATATTTATTTTTACCTAACATAGATGATTCCTTAAAAGGTATTTTATAATTTTCTACATCATAAACAGCACTTGAACTAATAAAAATAAATTTCTCTAACTTTTCATAGTTTAAGGCTTCATGAAGAATTTCTAACTGATTTACATTAAGTCCAGACACATCAATTATATAATTAAATTCATGCTCGCTAAGACATTTCTTCATTTCATTTAAATCTTCTCTGTCACAAATTATATTAATAATTCTTTTATCTTCGGTTTTTCTATTTCCTCTATTTAAGGTGTAAATTTCATAATCTTTCTGAGAACCTAATAAAGCTTCTACAATGGCTTTTCCTATAAAATAGCTTCCTCCAAGAACTAAGACTTTTTTCATTTTCTCCACCTCTACATCTATAAATTAAAAGCTTTTATAAAAACTTTCCAAAAACCACCTTAACATTTTTTTAAATAAATTTTTATATTTTTCATTTGTCTATTATAATATTATTTTACAGGATTAATTTGTATAAGTATATAATTAATGTAATATAGTTTTAATATAAATATAAAGGTAAATATAAAGGTAGCCATTAAGGCTACCTTTACTACTAAAAAATATATTCATTTCATTCGCTGGAGTAACTAACACTTAGCCAAATCATAGATTTGGAGTGTTAGTTACATTCTTATAGCCTATATAGGTGGCGTAGAAATAGCCTCCATATATAGCTATTATCAGTAGTGCTGTTATAGTGGCTGAAGCCCCTATCTCTACATTGCCGTAAAGAGATATAAATTCATTAGCTACACTAATTCCAACTATGGAGTGAATTATAGCTAATACTAATGGCATTGCAAAGTATATTAAAGTTTGAATAAATATGGTTTTATTTATCATCTTTTTTGAAGCTCCAATCCTTCTTAGAGCTTTATATCTATCAATGCTCTCACTAGCTTCTGATAATTGTTGAAGAGCAAGTACTGCTGCACTAGATATTAAAAATACAATCCCTATATATATACCTATATATAAAATTGTGGTAGTAGCTCCTTTTGTCATACTGTATATGCCAGTCTTAGTATCACCTAATATTATAAAGTCTTTACCCGAAGCATTTTCATCTCTGCTATTTTTGAATATTTCTCCTATTTCTGATTCTCGTTTTTCTCTATCTTCACCTACAAAGTTACAATTTAATATAGAGTCATAGGGCTTAAGGTTTTCTAAAGCTTTATCTGGAAGTATTACTGTAAAGAAATTATTAGCAAAGCCTGTGTTTTCATAAGCTTCTGTAATAAGCTCTTGATTTTTTATATTATAGTTTATATTATTTATTTTAATTACTGTGTTTTCCTTCATATAGCTTTTAACTAAAGGCACTAATTTACTAAAGTTAGAGGTTACTAATACTTCATCTTCTTTTAGGTCTATGGAACTTTGTCCATTTAACTCTCTTAGTTTATTATAATCACTTATTTTTAGAGCTGACATGTTACTATAATCGTTATCAAGAAATTTATCTTCTTTACCATATCCTCTTAATATATCACCATAACTTTCTTCTAGTCTATACTCTTGTAATACTACATACTTTTCTTTATCTGTGAAATTGAATCCTAATTCTTTAATGGCCTGTTCTATATTTTTGTTTTCCCCACCTTCAAAATTTATAATTCTAGCTGAGACATCAAAGGGTACTGTATCTTTAAGACTACTTTCTAAGGAATTTTTAAAACTCAATCCCGTAGATAATATAGAAATAGTTATAAAGAGCATTAAACATATAACTGTTATAGATACAAAATTTGTGTTAACTTTACTACTTATCTGTCTAGTAACAAATATATTTAGTTTTTTAAGATATATATTTTTACTATTCTTGATTACATACAATATAAATCCAGCTAATCCATAATAAAATAATATAGTTCCTAGAATCCCCAGTATTATCGAAATAGTAAATCTAGAATCAGTTATGTCTAATCCCACTTCTATTATAAACTTATAAGCAGTTATAAGTATTCCTACTCCTAAAATAAAAATAATAATTGATCCTATAGGATTTTTAATCTTTATATTTTCACTTTTCTTACTAGCATTTATCATATCTATAAGTTTGTATTTTGAAATTACAAAGGTATTAAATATCATTATAAGTAAAAACATTATTCCAAAATAAGCTATAGTCTTTACAGTAGCATTTTGTGAAAATACAAATTTGTATTCACTCATGCCTACCTGAAATAACTTCGCTGTAAAAAGAGATAATCCTTGTGATAAAACTATACCAAAGATTAACCCTGCTACTAAAGACATAAGGCCTATGAAAAAAGATTCAGACACTAAAATACTTGAGATTTTTCTTTTACTCATACCCAATGTCATATATACACCAAGTTCTTTTTTTCTTCGTTTTATCATAAAGTTATTTGCATAAACAATGAGTCCACCCAAAATTACTGACACAAATACAGATACCCAAGAAATAACTGTAGTTAACATATCTATAAAACTAGCTTCCTTCTTACTTATTTCAAACATTGCCTTTTGTGATTCTATAGAATTAAAGCTATAAAATATACAAACGGCAAAGGTTAAAGTTAAAAAATATATGGTATAGTCTTTAAAACTTTTCTTTACATTATTTAATGCAATTTTAGAATACATCTCCACTGTCACCTCCAAGTAATGTCACTACCTCAATAATTCTATTGAAGAATTCTTTTCTACTATCATTTCCTCTAATTAGTTCATTAAATACTTTTCCATCTTTTAT
>NZ_DLNT01000047.1:0-155225 GCF_002477055.1 Clostridium sp. UBA7503 | reverse complement strand
AATATTTTCATAAGCAGTTAATGTATCTAAAAGATTAAAATCTTGAAATATAAATCCAAGCTCATCTCTTCTAAACTTTTCAATATCATTATTCTTAAGACTAGTTATGTCTTTATTATTTATAATTATATTTCCTGTTGTCACTGTGTCAATAGTAGATATACAATTTAAAAGTGTCGTTTTACCACTTCCAGAAGGTCCCATTATTCCAAGGAATTCCCCCTTCTCTACCTCAAAACTTATATTATCAATAGCTTTAGTCACATTTCCCTTTCCACCATAATATTTTTCTATATTTACAACCTTTAAGACATTTTCCATAATTCATCCTCCTAAAATACATTTTAAGTTTTGCCTTAACTTTATGAGCTTATTATATATTTTTCTAAAAGTATGTTGTATTTAATTTCATGTCATTAATCTTTCATTTTCGTAAGATAATAATAAAAGTCTAAAAGTTAATCTATAAACTTAGGAGTAGCCCTGTTTTTTAGACTATTAAAGTCCTAGGTATAAGTACAAGGTAATCAAATAACTCTGTTTACCACAAAAAAACTGATTGAGATTAATTTTTATCCAATCAGTTTTTTGAGCTATTATTAGAAACTAGTAAATCTTCCTAGGGGGAAATTTATATAGACCTTAGTTCCATATTCTAACCTTGACTCAATATTTATCCCCAATCCTAATCTATTACAAAGTTTTTTACACAGATATAATCCCATTCCTGTGGATTTACCAAACTTTCTTCCATTATCCCCAGTAAATCCTTTTTCAAAAACCCTAATAATGTCTCTTTCTGAAATTCCAACACCATTATCTTCTATAGTTAAAGTTATTTTATTTTCTGTAGAAGTTGAATATATTTTTATTATCCCCTTTGATTCCTTAGAGTACTTTATGGCGTTTCCTAAAACTTGATTTAAAATAAATTCCACCCATTTTATATCACTGAAAATTTTACCTCCCATATCTCCTATCTCTAAAGATATTTTTTTATTTATGAAATCTCTAGAATTCTTTCTTAAAATCTCCATAACAGCTTCTTCTAAATTAAATTCTCTTATAATATAGTCCTTACTTACATCGTTGCTCTTTGAGTAATAAAGGACTTGTTCTATGAAATCTTCTACCTTCTTCAATTCATGTCCAATTTTATTTGTTACCGTACTTTCGTTATTATCTATAATAAGTCTAGCAGAAGCAATAGGCGTCTTTACTTCATGAACCCACATTTCTATGTATTCTCTATATTCTTTTTGGGTACATTCATACTTTTTTACATTTTCATGCATATTTTTATTACATTCCTTAAGAACTTGATAAACTATTTCACCTTCTAAAAAATCCGGCTTTTCCATAACCTCTGGAAGCAAATACTTTTTATCAAGGCTATCTATAGTTCCTGTAATATTGTCTAGAAATTTCTTATGTTTAATAACTTCAAGGGTTAAATATGTACTTAATGGAGTAAACCATAATATGAAAGATAAAAATATTAGTCCACTCCCTACATTTAAAAATATTAAAATAGATACAAAAATCATAAATAGGACTCCATTAATTATTAAAAAGCCAATTCTTGATTTAAGATAATCCCTAACTTTCATTTTATCTATTCCTCCCTACTATTTATAGTAGAAAACTCCTTCAAACCCGCATAAACAGAACAANNGAACAACTATTTAAATAGTTTTATTTTTCCATATTAAAATAGTTTTATGTATAAATAGTTATCTACATAAATATTTATATATTTATGGCATTATATATCCAAGTCCCCTTCTTGTTTCTATAACATCTTTAATTCCAATTTCCTCTAATTTTTTTCTAAGTCTTGTCACATTAACTGACAAAGTGTTATCATCTACAAACAAATTAGACTTCCATAGATAATCCATTAGATCCTCCCTAGATACAATGTTTCCTTTATTCTTTATAAGGTAATAAAGAACTTTTAATTCATTTTTAGTGATTTCTAAAGCATTATCTCCACAGTTTATGGTCCCATTAGATAGATTTAACTTTAAATCATTATATACTAATATTTCTTGATTCCCTTCATTCCCTTGATTTACCCTCTTTAGCACTGAATTTATCCTTGCTAAAAGTATTTGTGTATTATAAGGCTTAGTTATAAAGTCATCTGCTCCTAAATTCATACTCATTAACTCATCCATATCACTATCTCTACTTGTAACCACAATTATAGGTACTTGAGAAGTTTTCCTCACTTCTCTACAAATGTAGAATCCATCAAATACAGGTAAGTTTATATCTAAGAGTATGAGATTGGGCTCTTCTTTTTCAATAATAGATATTATATTTTCAAAATTAGTAGGGGCTATTACCTCATATCCATATCTATTTAAAAATGTTGCAAGCTCCTGCCTAATAGTTTCTGTATCCTCTATTATAATAATCTTTGCCACTTTATCACTCCCAAATTTATTTTTTATATTGTATATTTACATTAATGTAAAATTAAGATTTATCTATACTAAAACTAGTTGAAATACTTTTCTAATTCTTATTAATAACATTATAACCAAAACATAGTGTAACTAAAAGTCAGGCAATTATTAATTTGTTTTATTTTTATTCATAAAGTCTTTATTTTTTTACATTTTATGGTATAATAACCTTATTTAATAGAATTATAGGGAGGTGGATTTTAATTTGAAAAAAACTTTTAAAATTCTTTTTATTATAATTTTAGGTTTAATTTTAATTTATTTACCTTATTATAAAAAAGATATTTCCTTTGAAAAAGCTTTAGAAAAGATAAATCATAAAAATTTAAATATTCCCATATCTAAATTAAATATTAGAGAATTTATATCCGAAATTCCAAATGAAGATATACTAACTGCTAAAGAGCACGATCTACTATTTTCAACACCTCACGTAATATCTCCTACTGCTATAACCAGAAAAGAAGCTATTTATGATGTAGAACTATATTTTAAGGCTTTAAAATCTAGCTACGCACCATATAATTATTATGGTAGTGATAAATTCTTTTTACAGGCTAAGGAATCAGTTTTAAGTTTTATTGGTGATAATGATGTAATTAATGTAGCTGAACTAACAAAAACCTTAAAAGATAATCTTGCTTTTATTCCTGATAGACATTTTTATATAGGTAACAATGGCTTTGACTTGGAAAACACCTCTAGATATTATACAAATTCAACTCTAGGAATTTTTAAAAACAGAATAGGCTATTATGTAGAATATGGAGGTGTTCTTTACTACATTAAATCTATAAATAAAGATGAAAACATCGAAAATTATTTATATCTTTCAATAAATACTGAAGGTAAGCTATTATACAATTTAGGTGTTTTAGCAAAATATTCTGGACAAGCTTCAAGGAACTTAAATGTTGTTTTTTATAGAGGTGAATCAGAATATACTAAAGATATTGAACTGAAATTATCAAATACTTTTTCAGATGAGTCTATTTTACCTTTAGACTACACAACTATAGATGATGTTCCTATAATATCTTCCAGAGAAGTTCCCTACAATATAGGTTTAGAAGGAATAGATTTCATTAATACTGCTTATAAAGTAAAGGATTCTCCTGTAAGTATATTAGATTTACGTGGTAATAATGGTGGTGATATATTGACCGCTTTAAACTGGATAAATAAATATTTTGGAGTTTCATCTCAAGGTAAGGGTCTTTTTCTACTTCTTTATGGAAGATCTAAGGATGCCCCCTCCTACTACGATTTTAACACCTTTCATAAGGACCTAAAAACCTTACAACTTGAAAAAATTCATGCTTATTATTATGAACATATACCTAAATCTAAAAAAGAGCTTAATAAAAATTTAAATACTATCTTTGTTCTTACAGATAAAAAAACCTCCTCATCTGCTGAATTCTTTGTAGAGCATCTAAAGGATTTTGAAAATATTGTAGTAGTTGGTACTAATACTCATGGTACTCTTGAAAGTTCTAATGTAGAACTGGGTTACCTTCCAAATTCCCATATTGAATTTTCCTATGGAAACTGGTTAAGGCTATATGATGAAAAGTTCTTTAAGGAAGGTGAAGGTATCAAACCTGATATATGGGTAAATGGAGAAGATGCTTTAGAACTAACTCTAAAACTTATTGAAAATTATAATTTAAAGTAACTATTTAAGAGGTTGCCTGATTTTTTAGGCAACCTCCTATTATAAACCTATAATTTATTTACTTCTCTTTCTATTCTTTCTAAAGCTTCTTGAAGAACAACTCTACTAGTTCCTATATTCATTCTTTGGAACATAGCTCCATCATGTCCAAACATGCTACCATCATTTAACCATACTTTACACTTTTTAAGGAAGAAATTACTTAATTCTTCTGGCTTCATATTTAATCCTGAGCAATCAAGCCACAATAAATAGGTTCCTTCTGGTTTTCTAATCTTAATTTTAGGAATTCTTTTATCAAAGAATTCTAAAGTAAAGTCTATATTTCCTGCTAAATATTCCATAAGACCTTGATACCATTCTTCTCCACTAGTATAAGCTGCTTCTTGTGCTACTGCACCTAAAGTAGTTGCTCCTTCTATACAGTCTTTTTCCATTTGCAGTATATATTGATTTCTTAATTTTTCATTTTTAATAATTATATTTGCAGTTTTAAACCCTGCAATATTAAAGGTTTTATTTGGTGCTGTGCATATTATAGAGTTATCAGCAAATTCTTCATTGATAGATGCAAATACAGTATGTATATTAGGTTTATAAACTATATCTGCATGAATTTCATCTACTACCACTAGCACATTATTTTTTATACATATTTCTCCAACTCTTTTTAATTCTTCTACAGTCCATACTCTTCCTACTGGATTATGAGGACTACAAAGAATTATCATCTTAGTTTTTTTAGTAATTATCTTCTCTAAGTTATCAAAATCCATTTCATATCTACCATCGTTACAAGTCAAGGGATTTTTTATAACCTGACACCCATTATTTTTTATAATACTATAAAAAGGATGATATACCGGCGTTTGAATTATAATTTCATCTCCTGGTTTTGTGTAAGCAGCAACTATAGTTTTTATACCTGATACAACTCCCGGAGCAAACTTCATCCATCCCTTTTCAACTTTCCATTGAAATCTTTTATCAAACCAATTTATAGCTGCTTTATAGTATGATGGTGGTGTAAGGGAATATCCAAAAATAGGATGTTCTAACCTTTTTCTTATAGCATCTCCTATTTCTTCTGGCACTTTAAAATCCATATCTGCTACCCATAGAGGTATAATTTCACTATCATTATACGTTCTATTTATTAAGTCCCACTTTAAACANNCAGTTACTGCCTATCCTGTCTACTTTTTCATCAAAACTGTATTTCATTTGCCCTACCTCCTATAAAATCCCAATAAATTAACAATAATTTTTACTACTTAAACTACTATATATAATTTTATCACTATTTTTATCAATGTAGTATTATAACATTCTATAGATAGATGTAAATGTATAAAATAACACTATAATTCATAATATTACATAATTTCTATGTATAATCTTATTAGATATATTGTTTTTAAATAACCACGTGAAAAGATAGGAGAATTAAAATGAAAATAAGAAAAGAACTACCTGAAATATTTGAAGACTTTGCAGAGGCTAGAAGAAACTCCTTTATTGCAGCCAAAAAACTTAAAGATGAAAATATACCTTTAGTAGGAGTATTTTGTACTTATATGCCACAGGAACTACCACTTGCCATGGGGGCAAGTGTTGTATCTCTTTGTTCTATGTCTGATGAGACAGTTGCAGAAGCCGAAAAAGAATTACCGCGTAATCTATGTCCACTTATCAAATCAAGTTATGGATTTGCAAAAACAGATAAATGTCCATTCTTTTATTTTTCTGATTTAGTTGTAGGTGAAACTACTTGTGATGGAAAGAAAAAAATGTATGAATATCTAAGTGAGTTTAAGCCTGTTCATGTTATGGAACTACCAAATTCTCAAAGTGAAGAAGGTTTGAAACTTTGGAAGAAAGAAGTAATAAAATTTAAAGAAGTTTTAGAAAAACAATTTGAAACTACTATAAGTGATGAAAATATTAAAGAAGCTATTAAATTAAAAAATGAAGAAAGAAAAGCTCTTAAAGCCTTCTACGGTCTTGGAAAACTTGATCCACCAGCTATATTAGGACAAGATATGTTTAAAGTTCTTTATGGTACTACATTTAAATTTGATAAAGCAGAGGTACCAAAAGAAATATATGCCCTAAGTGAGAAAATTAAGGATGAATATGAAGCTGAAAAAAAATATGAAAAGAAACCTCGTATTCTTATAACTGGATGTCCTATTGGTGGAGCTACAGAAAAAGTTATAAAAGCTATAGAAGATAACGGAGCTCATGTCGTAGCTTTTGAAAACTGTACTGGTGCTAAAGCTATCGATGAATTAGTAGATGAAAATAATCCTGATATATATGATGCTATTGCTCGTAAGTATTTAAATATTGGATGTTCTTGTATGACACCTAATCCTAACCGTACAGAGCTACTTAATAGGATGATAGATGAATATAAAGTTGATGCAGTGGTGGATGTAATACTTCAAGCTTGTCATACTTATAGCGTAGAAACATTGCAAATTAAAAGATTTGTTAATAACACTAAAAAAATACCTTACATCAGTATAGAAACAGATTACTCTACTGCTGACATTGGACAACTTAACACTAGAATGGCAGCTTTTATAGAAATGTTATAGAGCCTTAAAATATTGCTTAGGTAATAATTTTCTAGACAAGTTCATAATAAATTCAAAAGCCTCAAGAAAAATAGTTTCTTGAGGTTTTTCCCTTTGTCACTTTTATTCCCCTAGCATGTTTTTTCTAATTAATGCTATAATACTATTAATACTAAAGAAACTAGCAAGGAGAGTTTATAATGCATAGACAATATATTAATTATTCTGCAAATATGCCTGTATCTATTTCTTTTAATACCATTAAAAACTATCCAATCCATTGGCATTATTGCATCGAAATTCTTTATGTTATAAAAGGTACAATCAATCTATATATAAATACTGAAAAATATGTAATAAATGAAAATCAAATTGAAATTATAAATATAGATGAAGTTCATAGCATTGAAAGTGATGATCCTGATAATAAAGTACTCATATTTCAAATAGATCCCTATTTTTTCCAAAAATATTATAACGATATTGAGAATATGTTTTTTTATACCAACTCTTCTAGTAAGGCTTCTCAATTAGGTGAAGAGTATGAAGATTTAAGAGCATTTCTTTGTCAAGTCCTTTGTGAAACAGTTCAAAAACAAGATAATTATGATGAAGAAATTGAAGATATCCTTGTAAAGCTTCTTTATCACCTTATAAATAACTTTAACTATTTAATTCATGAAAAACAAGAGCTTAAAGAAAATAAAGATCAACTTCAAAGATATCATAGTATATCGAAATATATTTATAATAATTATCAAAACAACATAACTCTTAAAGATATATCTAGTAACGAATATCTAAGTACTCATTATTTATCAAGAGAAATAAAATATGCTACAGGTTATTCCTTTACCGACTTTTTAAATCTTATTAGAGTTGAAGAATCTATAAAATTAATTTTAGATACAGATATGACACTATCTGAAATTTCTGAGGAAATTGGTTTTTCTCATACTAGATACTTTAATAAGCACTTTAAACTTCACTATAAGCTTACGCCTTTACAATTCAGAAAAAAATATAAATCTACTCCTGAAGTCCTAGAAAAGTTAACTAAATATATAACTCACCCTTTAGAAGAAAGTCTAGAAGAAGTAATATATTATTTGGAAGACTATGACAGGTTTAACTATGAAGACAAAATTCATCAGTTAAATATTAATATGGAAAATTGTATAGGTGAATTTGATAAAAATTTTAATAGAATTATAACCATTGGTGATGCCTTTGACCTCTTAATTGAAGATAATAAAGATACACTAGAAGAACTTCAAATGGAAATGGATTTTGAATATGGACGGATTCTAAATTTATTTAGTACTGATATGGCTATTTTCCCTGGATCTAAATTTCATAACTGGAATAGAGCAAAGGATGTACTAGAGTTTATAGAATTTTTAGGTATAGTGCCTATAATTGTTTTAGATATGGATAGCACCTATGAAGAACATATAAATGCCATTAACGATAAAAGCTATGAAGTTGCATCTAACAAAATATTACCCCTTAAAAACTCTATAGATATACATGAAGATTTTAAAAATATTCTTCTATCTTTCATGGAATATTTCAGTGCAATAGAAACTCTTAATTATAAAAATTTTAGATTTGAATTTTCCTCTACATTTCCTGAAAATTTGAGAACTTCAATTGAAGAAATATTAATTTACAATAAATTAGATTTTGAAGAAGAACCTTTTATGATAAATAATGAAGTAAATAATATATATGATACAGCCTATATGATTCCATTTATTATTGATAATGTAGTAAATCATAAAGGAGATTTAAGTTTTATAAGGGCATTTGACGTCCTTGATAAGCAAGTAAATATAACCAATGAACTATTCTTTGGTTATCCTGGTCTTATCAACGATAAGGGAATAAAAAAACCTGCTTTTTATGCCTATTCACTTTTAAATAAATTAGGTAGTACATTAGTAGCTAAAGGTGATGGATATGTAGTTACTAAAACTAATAATCAATATGAGATTTTACTTTATACTTATCATGATAAAATCAATGATTTAATTTCTATGGCAAGTTTTTCAAAACTTAGAGGTATAAAAAATGCTACTTCGAAAAAACTTTCTCTTAATATAACTAATATTCATTCAGATATTAATGTAACTACCTATGAAATAAATGAAAAGATTGGTTCATCCTATAACTATTGGATTGATATGGGGAGGCCAACTAGACTTAACAAAGATGAAAATGGCATTCTTCATAAAGCTTCTTATCCTAATATTAGATTTAAATACTTTAAGAAGAGTACAGTTGTAAATATTTTAGTTACCCTAAAAACCTATGGAGCTACATTAGTTATAATTAATGAAGTTCAGAAGCCTATTAAGATTAATTAATTTTACCTGAATTTATATGAATATATGTATACTTTCAGTTAAAATTTATTATGTTATGTATAAAATATATTAATTTTAAGTACAAAAGCATCCTAATCAAGGTGCTTTTGTGCTTTTTCCTATTTTTAACCAATAACTATTTGGGCGGAATAGTACTTTTTGATGGACACTTAAGTGAATGTTTATTTAATTGTTTTCAACTATAATATTAATATAAGATAAAATATTTTGATAATAAATTAAACATGAAGACAAAACGTATTTTTCTATAAAAACAAAGAAAATTTTTATAAAATAAACTCAAGAAGAATATGCAGAATTTTCAAATAAATGAGGTGAGACTAATGGGAATTAACCCTAAAATATTTTCGGATGGAAGGACATATAGAGTATTATTTAAGTTTGCCATACCTGCAATTTTTTCTTTGCTAGTAGCGGAACTTTATAACATGGTAGATACAGTTTTTGTTGGTAGATATATTGGTCCTAATGCTATCGGTGCCTTAACAGTTGCATTTCCAATTCAACGCTTTCTTATAGCAATCGCTTTCTTAATTGGTGTAGGAGCTTCGACCTACGTTTCAAGATATTCCGGCGAAAAACAACCCGAAAAGATTAAATCCACAATAATTAATTCAATATCTCTTACCATAGTATCTTTAACAATAATCCCTCTACTTTTATTCTTATTTAGAGGTGGATTATTATATAAACTTGGTGCAAGTGACGTTACCTTTGGACTAACTAATGATTATATATCTATAATTTTTATAGGCGCAATATTTCAAGGATTAACTATAGTATGCTCTCAAGTAATGACAGCTTTAGGAAACTCTAAAATAGGCCTTTATGCTAACAGTATAGGTGCACTTCTAAATATTGTAATTGACTACATATTAGTAACTCATTTAAATATAGGTATAGCCGGTGCAGCTATTGCTACTGTAGCTTCTCAATTTGTAGGCTTAATTTTTGTTCTATATAAGTTTAAAGATGTAACTAAACACTTTAAAATTAAACTTTCAATAAATAATATTCTTCCAAATATAGATATTACATTAATTAAAGGATTAATTGCTGTAGGATTTTCAACCTTTATTATTGAAATATCAGATGCAATAGTTTCTGTAGTTTTAAATAACTTATTAATTTCTAGAGGTGGTAATGAAGCTATAATAATAGTAGGTGTTATTACTAAAATATCTATGTTTATGTTTATCGCAATAATTGGTATAAGTTCTGCCATGCAGCCAATTGTAGCCTTTAACTTTGGCGCAAGAAACTTTGATAGAGTTAAAAATACAGTTAAAGCATCTATAAAAACTGTCACAATAATCTCTTTAATATTTGGAGTATTTATTATGTATTTTGCTCCAAAAATGATAGGCTTGTTTTTAACTGATGCAAAGTTATTGCCTGAGGCTGTTAAAGCCCTTAGAATATGCATATTCCTACTTCCTTTAGTTGGTTTATATTATATAGGTATATACTATTATCAAGCAATTGATGAGGCTAAAAAAGGGTTTAGATTATCTTTATTTAGACAGTTAATAGTATTCATTCCTTTAGCTATAGTTTTTGTAAATATTTTTGGTACCATAGGTGCATGGATTGCATATCCTGCTTCAGATTTAATTTCTGCAGTAACATCCTTTTATCTATTAAATAGTACTTGGAAAAAGGATAAAAAGGAAGAGACTACTAAAACCGTAATAGCTTAATAAAAAACTCCTTAGAAAATTATATTCTAAGGAGTTTTTACATAATAATTATAAGTTAGGTTCTAGGATGACAATCTTAGCTCCTATTATTTTAATAAAGTTAACTAATAATATTTCAAAACTATTAATCGCAAGAATTTACATAATTCCCAGTAACATCAAAGTCTATATATTGTCCAGAACATAAAGGTTCTTTAATAGCTAATTTAAAATAAACTATATCTTCTCCACAATTGTCGCATCCAGTAAATTTGGCAATTTTGCAATCTTCTGCGATAGGTACTCTAACCCATTTACGAGGCCAAACCCAAACCCACTTATATAATACTACAGCAACTAAATATTCTTTGCCTCTACAAAGATTCTTAACTTTAATAGAAAATTTAACTATTCTGCATTTAGTTTCAGCATCTATTATTTTTACTTGTCCAAAATCTTGTGGGCATTCGCAAGGATTTAACATTTGATCTGTCTCATATTTAGGAGGTGTGCCTTGTGGTCCTGGATCTTTACTCTGTTCTGGAATTACATTTGTCTCTAGTTCTATGGAATCAGAATTTTCATTTGTCACATATCTTAATTCATTTTCAATTGTATCCATATATTACACCTCATACACTAATATATTTTGTTTTAATTACAGTACTTCCTTTGTTTATATATTTAATATCGTCTGTACTTTTTGAATAATTTTTTATCCTTAATTTTATTCTGTTAATATATCATATGTATATAGAATTTCAATGTTACTCTATTTTTGTATAATAGCATTTTAATATCATTAAACTAAAAAAACTATCTCAAAATAATCTAAACCTTAATGTAAAGTTTAGTAATTCATTTTGAGATAGTTCATTTTTATTACCAATCTAATTTATATTATTTATTAGTACCATTAGTAGTAGAATATACACCTCTATTTAAAGCATCATGTATAGCTGATGTTACCTTACCTACTTCAACCTTTTTATCCATATCCTTAACTATGGAGGAAGGGTTATATAAATCATTAAGGCTTTGTCTTATATCTTTATCCTTTAAATAGTTTATCAAAGCTTCATAATGATTTTTAACATTCTTGAAATTACTATCTTCCAAATAATTCTCATCATTATTAGATAATGCTATAAATTTAATATCCTTAATTTGATTGTTAGCTAGAGTAAATTCAACTGTTAATTCATCCTCATCTATATATGAACCACGATATATACCATTAGAATAATTATTGTTGGTTAAATCAATACCAAACAGTGTATTGTCATTCCTATTATTGTCATTAATTCCTAAAACTCCACTATCATTAGCTCCATTCCCATCTAAGGTTGTATTTTCACTATTTGCTGTTCCATTTTCAGTTTGGTTCTGAGCAACCTCACTACCCGTCTTTCCTGTATTACCTGCAGTGTCATTATTAGCACATCCTACAAGTCCTGTTGCTAATGCTATTGTTGCAATTAAAAGAGCTATTCTTTTCATAATAAACCTCCTGTGCATATTTTTATGATTATAGTATAAGCATATACACAGTTATTATTCTTATATTGACTTTCTTATTATTTCTTTTTTATCTCAAACATATAAAAGTTAAATACAAAAATGCTTCACTTTATATTGTTAAAATAAAATATTGCAAGTTGTGTTCTATCTCTAAGATTTAATTTTTCTAAAATACTACTTATATAGTTTCTTATTGTACCTTCACCCAAAAATAATTTTGCTGATATTTCTTTATTAGAAAGCCCTTTAGAAACTAAAGTGATTATTTCAATGTCTCTATCAATTAAATCATACTTTGATATATCTTTTTTATTTTCAGTACTATTTAACATGGTAGGAATTTTAGATATAATTTCTTGTCCAAATACACTTTGTCCAAGCTCTACTGCCTTTAAAGCGGGTACTATACTTTCAAAATGTTGTTTTAGAATATATCCCTTAGCACCAACTTTTAATGCAGTTATAATATATTCATCATCTTCAAAAGTAGTTAAAAATAATATTCTCCCATCATTATGAGATTTTAGAATTTTTTGTGCAGCATCTAGCCCTGACATTCCTCCCATACGAATATCCATAAGTAATATATCTGGAGTATACTCATTATACAACTCCATAGCTTCTTCACCGCTATATCCAAGTGATATAACTTTTATATCACTTGATGTCTCTATGATTGTCTTTAATGATGCTGCTATAAGCTTATCATCATCTATAATAATTATTCTCATAGTACCCCCTCCTTCATAATAGAAATAAATATCTTAAACCCTTTTGAACTATCAAAATTTACAATTCCATTTAAACTATTTACCCTCTTTTCAATGCTTTGTAATCCCATTCCACCATTCATACTTGCATTCTTTTTACTTCCATCATCTAAAATAATAACTTGATACAATTTGGGATGTTCATATAAACTTACAGTTACTGTAGTGGCATTTGAATGCTTTATTATATTAGATAGTGCCTCTTTTACAATAGCAATAATAGCATATTTAACCTTAACATCTGGATTAGAAGAAAACTCATAATTTAACGTAGCCTTACAAAACTTAAATTCATTTATAAGCTTTGAAAGTTGTACATATAAGTCAATAGAATCTTCATGTAAATTATGAATACTACTTCTAATAGAATCCATACCTTTGTCCAAGGTAGATTTAATGTCATCTAGAAACCTTTTTGTTTGTTCCTCTTTAGTAATTGCCATAATAGCACCAATTTGCAATATAGAGCTAGTTAAAAGATGTCCTATATTATCATGAATTTCTCTTGAAATACGATTTCTTTCCTTTAATGTTGCAAAATTAACTTCAAAATCTTGTTTATATTGTAGTTCCTTTACCTTCTCTTCCAATACTATAGATATCTCAGTTAAATCATCTCTTTGTTTTATAAACTTATCATACAATTTTTCATATTTCACAGTATTAAATTTCAAGATTGCTGACATACTAAGAAGTCCAAGAATCATTATCCTAATAATATGTGAATATTTATGTATATTCATAAGGTACGGAATTAAAATTAAGATGCATATATTTTTATACTTTGAAAAAATAGTATCATAAAATATTATAGGAATACCCATGAGAAATTCAGGATATACAATACAAAGTATGCTATATATTATTAATACTATTACATTTAATTTATTCTTGCTAAAATATTCCAGAAAACAAGTTATTGAAACTGTTACCAAAATTGGTAAGATTGATTTTTCTATACTATAATTTTCTATAAGTAATAATGCCAAACCTATAAGTAAAATAATTTTATTTAATATATTATTCATCTATACTCCCTCACTTTATATATTTCTATAATAACATATACAAATTTCTTACAAAAGTTTTATATAAGGCATCTGAAAATAAATAATAAGTCAAAGATGGGAAGTATATTTTGAGTTAGACAAGGAAACAGGTTCCGCAGATAGTAGCACTATCTAAGGGTTCTGTTGATGCAGTATAATACAAAATAGGCAAGCATTCTGACTTATTTATTTTTTGAAGATGCGTAAAGTGACAAATGTAATATAACATTCATGACAAATAGCACTTACCTGCAAAGAGATTCTCTAATAAACTATTAGTATAAACTAAATAAAGTAAGGAGTATTAACTATGATTGTAAAAATAGAAAACCTAGTAAAAAGATATGGTGAACTAATTGCTTTAGATCACTTAAATTTGGATATTAAAAAAGGTGAAATATTTGGTCTTTTAGGTCCAAATGGTTCTGGTAAAACTACTACCATAAACTGTATGCTATCTCTACTTAAATATGATAAAGGAACTATTGAAATCCTAGGAGAGGAAATGACTCCAACAAATTATAAAGTAAAAAAAGACATTGGAATCGTCATGCAAAATGTGGCCGTCTTTGATGAATTAACAGTATATGAAAACATTGATTATTTCTGTGGATTATATGTAACAAATAAGAATGAACGAAAAGTACTTGTGGAGAGAGCTATTGATTTTGTTGGACTTTCAGACTACAAAAAATTTATTCCTAAAAAGTTAAGTGGAGGACTTCTTAGAAGATTGAACATTGCGTGTGGTATAGCTCATAATCCAAAACTAATCATTTTAGACGAGCCAACGGTAGCTGTTGACCCTCAGAGTAGAAATCATATTTTAGAGGGAATAAAAAAATTAAATGCTGAAGGAGCCACAATCATATATACCTCACACTACATGGAAGAAATTGAACAGCTTTGTACTTCAATCGCTATTATGGACAAGGGTAAAGTCATTGCTAAGGGCACAAAGGAAGAACTAAAGTCAATTATTGATTTAGGTGAGAAAATAACTATTGAGGCCTTTGATTTAAATGAAGATCATATAAAAAATATAAATGCTCTCCCTAATGTTATATCAGTAGGCTATAAAAATAATTTACTAAATATTAGAACAAAAAGTGGACATAGTTCTCTTGGGGACATTGTTAGTTATATTGGAGATAATAAAATAAGTTATGGGAAAATTTACTCGGAGCAACCTACCTTAAATGACGTATTCTTGGAAATTACCGGTAAAGAACTTAGAGATTAAAGGAGGACTATACAATGTTTTGGCATATTTTTAAGTATCAACTTAAATGTCGTTTTAGAGATAAATTAAGTGTATTTTGGACCTTATTATTTCCAATTGCATTAGCTACAATTTTTAATTTAGCCTTTTCAAATATACTCACCGGTGAAGAGTTTGAGAATGTTAATATTGCTCTTGTAAGTAATAGCAATATACCTGAAAGCTTTTCTACAGCTATGAAGGAAAGTGATTTATTTAATATAGAAAGTACTGATGAGAATAGTGCGAAAGAATTGCTTTCTAAAGGTAAAATTTCAGGGTATATAACCTTTGTAAATAATATTGAAATAACTGTTGCAAAGTCTGGTATTAACGAGTCCATAATAAAAGCTTTTGTAGATAGTTATAGTCAAAAGTATTCTACCATATCAAATTTAGTGACCATAAACTCAAGTATTATGAATGAAGATTTTATGAGTAATATTGCTCTTTATAATAACTACACTAAAGATAAAGAATTGAATAGTTCTACAAACGTTGTTGTAATTTATTTTTATACCCTTTTAGCTATGACTTGCATTCTAGGTTCAACCCCTGGTTGTACTGATGTTATAAACATCCAAGGAAATCAATCTCAAAGAGCAGCAAGAATTAATATAGCTCCTGTGAATAAAATAAAAACCTTTTTAGCTGCAATAAGTGCTACTTTATTATTTTATTTTTCAACAGTGCTAATAGTTATACTATATATTTCTCAAATTTTAAAAATAGACTTTGGTAACTCCATAGGTTATGTAATTTTACTTTGCTTTGTAGGCTGTTTTAATGGAATAACTTTGGGTGCCATGGTAAGTTCTTTAATTAATAAAAAAGCTAGCGTAAAGGAAGGAATTTTACTGGCATTTACAATGGTCTGCTCTTTTTTATCTGGAATGATGGCAGTTCAGATTAAATACTTTATTCAAGATAAATTTCCTATCTTATCCTATATAAACCCAGTTAACTTAATTACTGACGGATTTTATTCATTATACTATTATAGTACCTTTGATAGATATTTTCTTAATCTAGGTCTTCTATCCTTGTACGGAGTTATATTCTCAATAGTTACTTATCTAGTTTTAAGGAGGCAAAAATATGCAAGTATTTAAACAGTATTTTAGAATAGTAAAGAAAAGTGCCCTTTCCTCTTTATTGCTTTATATGACTATATTTATATTTATGACAATTATTTTTAGTAATGTTGGGAATTCTACAGATTCAACCTCTTTTGAAACTGAAAAATGTAAAGTCGCAGTTTTGAATAATGATAATTCTCCTCTTTCAAATAATTTAGAAGCATACATTAAAAATAATTCTAAATTAGTAAAAATTAAAACTACAGATGAAGGAATAAGAGATGCATTATTTTTTAGAGAAGCAGAAATTGTGATCACCATCCCAAAAGGATTTGAAGATAGCTTTCTTCAAGATAATTCACTTATTTTAGAAACTAAAAGTATTCCTAACTCTTCCAGTAGTATTTTTATAAAGTCAATGATAAATAATTATCTTAACACAACCAAAGTTTACATTGATAATACTAATAACTTAGACTTTGAAAAAATAAGTGATCTAGTAAATAAAGATTTATCTATAGATACAGAAGTTACTTTAGCAAAGGATATTAAAGAAGATACTAAAAGTAGCGTTACCTATTACTTTAATTATTTAGCTTATCCTATGCTGTGTATGTTAATACTTGGAATATCTATAGTATCAAATATTTTCAATTCTCCAGATTTAAAAAGGAGAAATTTATGCTCACCTATTAATTCCTATAACTTCAACATGCAGATATTTTTAGGAGATATGATTTTAGCATTATCTACTTGGACTATATTCATAGCACTAGCAATACTAATGTATCCTAAAGACATGTTTTCTTTTAGAGGAGTGTTGCATGGTATAAATTCTCTAATATTTACAATAACTTGTTTATGCCTTAGCTTCTTAATTAGCAATATATCCACTAAAAATTCCATAGGTCCAATTTCTAACCTTGTGTCTTTAGGTTGTTGCTTCTTAGGAGGAGCCTTTGTTCCTCAACAACTTCTCAGCGAAACAGTAAAAAATACTGCTATATTTAATCCTGTATACTGGTTTATAAATATAAACGATAAACTTAACTCCCTATCAACATTTAATATAGATACTCTCACTCCACTTCTATTTGAAATGTTAATAATGCTAGCTTTTTCAGTAGCTTTCTTAGGAGTAGGTTTAGTTATCATGAAACAAAGAAGAACTAAATATTAAATGAAAATAAATACCTAGCCCTTTAACTTGAACAGCCCCCTGCCAAGTAGACAGGGGGCTGTTCAACTATAGGGCTATGTATTTATTTATATAAATTTAAACATAATATTTATATTATTTTCAAAATAGTAACTAAAACCTACTTTACTTAAAATGTACCATTACTTTTATTAACAAATTCATTAACTTTATATGCTAAATATATATTGAAAATTTCCTCCACATTATTAAAATTAACATGAGTTAATTCAAATATTTTTTGTAATCTAATTCTCATAGTATTTCTATGAATAAATAGTTCTTCCGCTGAATGTTGTATACTCTTATTATTTTTTAAATATACCAATAAAGTTTTATATAAATCTGTGTTTTTTTCATAATCATAGGCTTTTAGTTTCTCTAGAGTTGTATTTTTAAAATCTTCAAAAGACATCCTAGGATTTGAATCAATAAGTTCATATATAAGTATACTATCGTATCTTATGATTAGAGCCTCTGGGTAAACTAGTTTACCTATATTCAAAGCCTTTACCCCTTGTTCATAATACTTTTTACAATCTAAAATGTCATGAAACACTTTGCTAATTCCTAATCTTATGCAACTATCCTTTAAAAATTTATTGATTTTATTTTTATATTCATTACTCATATTTTCAATATTCTTATCCCATATGAATATAATATTGTTATTATAATACACCGAATTATCTACATAAAAAAGGACTGAAACCTATCATGAAGGTAGCTAAAGGATTTTCCCTTTGAATCATAATTTGATATATCAAAAACTAAAATATAAATTTCCTTAGAGAATTGAAATTCAGAAGCCTGTAGTCTTTTCTTTAACTCTCTTTTAGTTAAGTTATTATCAAGAATATCATAAATTAATTCATCATATAAAGTATTATTTGTATTTCTATACATATCACTTTTCTTCATTTCTTCCCCAATAACTCTACTTGTTATTGACAATAGTTTTTCATCATAATATGAAAATTCATTTTCGCACTGAAGTAATATTATATTCCCGATATGCTTATTATTAACTTTAATCTTACATATTAGTTTTTTGTTAGAACTCTCTGGACATTCTACCTCATAAACCTCATCTTTCTCTAGCCCTTGTTGGACACTTGAAAGATTTCTTACTGATGTTATAAATTCATAGGAACAAAACCCTTGTTTTATATTACCTCTCCAAATTTCATCATTAACTTTCTCTTCATCCGAGTGAGCTAATATTTTATAACTTGAATTTATTACTATAACTGGATTCTTTAACATTTCCGAAGCAACTCTAACTATATGATTAAGACCTTTATTAGATAAATAGGAATTAAATAAAACAGATGTATAATGTTCAATCTCTGATATACTCATATCATCACACCCCTTAATTAAATTGTAGTGCATTGTGCACAATAATGTCAATTATATTTGACCACCATATACATTATATATTTTTTAACAATCTAATATACTTAACTAAGAGGTGATTAATTAATGAAATATGAAGCTATTTTTTCTAAAGGACAAATAGGTAAATTAGAAATTAAAAACAGAATCGTTATGCCTGCTATGGGAACTTCTTTGGCTAGCTTTACTGGTGAAGCATCTGATGAAATCATTAGATACTATGAGGAGAGAGCTAAAGGTGGTTGTGGACTTATAATTACTGAAATTACTAGAGTTGATGATGAAAGTGGTATTGGTACTCCAAACCAACTTTGTGCAATGGACTTAAAGCATATTCCTAGACTGGAAAGGCTTGCTAATTCAGTTCATAGGTATGATACTAAAATATTCTTACAACTTCATCATCCTGGTAGAGAAAGCCATGGGAACATAATTGGTGGAAAACAAATAACTGCTCCAAGCCCAGTAATGTCATCTGCCATAGGAGAAATGCCTAGAGAACTTTCTACAGAAGAGGTTGAAGGTTTAGTTAAAAAATTCATTTTTGGAGCTTATATTGCCAAATCTGCTGGTATAGATGGTGTTGAGCTTCATGGCGCTCACGGATATTTAATTGGACAATTTATGAGTCCACTTACAAATCTTAGAACTGATAAATATGGTGGAAACTTTGAAGGACGTATGAAATTTATTACTGAAATAATTCTAGGTATAAAGAAAACTTGTGGCAAAGATTTTCCTATCTCTGTGAGAATTGACGGTGATGAATTTGTACCTGGCGGATTTACTCTAGAGGATGCTGCTATGGCAGCTAAATACTTAGAAAATTTAGGCATAAATGCTATAAATGTAAGTTCAGGTACCTATGAAAGTGTAAACACAATTATAGAGCCTATATCTTATCCTCAAGGATGGAAGAAACACCTTTCTGCAGCCATTAAAGAAGTGGTTAATATTCCTGTCATAGCCTGTGATGTTATAAGAAAACCTGATTTTGCAGAAAGCCTTTTAAAATCAAATAATTTAGACTTTGTAGCTATTGGTAGAGGTCAATTAGCTGATGCTGAATGGGGGGAAAAAGCCTTTGAAGGAAGAGAATCTGAAATTAGACCTTGTATTTCTTGCTTATATTGCATTCAAGAACTTATGGACTGCAAAACTATAAAATGTGCTGTTAATCCTAGAATGGGTAGAGAGCTAGAATTTAATAATCTAAAGACTGATGGTAATAATCGTGTTGTAGCAATTCTAGGTGGTGGACCTGCTGGAATGGAGGCTGCAAGAACACTATCTCTAAGAGGTTTTAAACCTACAATTTTTGAAAAATCAAAAGTGCTAGGTGGAAGTGTTGTACCTGGAAGCACTCCTCCTCTTAAAGAAAAATTAGATTGGTATCTAGATTATCTTAGAAATGAAATGAAGAGATTAAATGTTGAAGTTAAGCTTAATAAAGCTCCATCAATTGAAGAACTTCAATCTTTAAATCCATATCATATATTTGTAGCTATTGGTGCTAATCCAATAATTCCAAACCTTCCTGGAGCAAACATAGGAAATGTATGTAATGTTATGGATATCTTAAATAAAAACATAACTTTATCTAATAAACATGTAGTGGTGGTAGGTTCTGGTATGACTGGGCTTGAAACCGCTGAATACCTGGCTCATGTTGGTAATAAAGTCACTGTAATTGAGATGGCAGATAAAATTGGACCTGATGCATATCCTCCAAATCTAATAGATGTTACTACTAGACTTAAAAAATATGATGTAGTTATGTATCCTAATATGAAGCTTACTGAAATTAAAGATAAAGAAATTCTAGTAGAAAATATGAAAACTAAAACTCTGGAAACCATCACAATGGATAATGTTGTACTATCCCTTGGTGTTAAGGCAGATAAAGATTTTATATCCATCCTAAAAACTACCTTTAATAATAAAATTACTGTTATTGGCGATGCTGAAAAGCCTGGTAGAATAGGTCAAGCTACAAAGGCAGGATTTGAAAAAGCTTATTTCCTAGAATAAATTTATTTGTAGATAGTGGTTACAGTAAATTTTAAATATACTCCTTAATAAAATTATAAATAAAGTGTGAAGCNNCAGCAGTTCCACACTTTATTTTATTGAGTTATTATATTAGGCTAAATCTTTTTTATTATAAATAGCATAAGTAGTCACAATAGATATAATTATTATACCAAAGCCTAAAAGTACATACTTCATTTCAAATCCATCCTTTAGTAACTTAGCTGGAACTACATAGTCAAATGGTGATAAATATAAAAATCCTTCAAGTCCATCTTTCATCTTTCCTATAATCCCAAATATATAAGTTGTAAAGAATACTCCTAGTGCAATGGATGTCCCTTGCTTGCTAGATTTTATTATAACTGATAATAAAAATCCTATGGCCATAAATATATATCCTAGAAAAGCCATTCCTATAAATAAAGTTTTTATATCCATCAATAGTGTCATAGTCTCAACATCTTCTGGCTTTACAGCCATAGAAACTCCCATAGTTACAACTCCAACTATAACAATAAATAGATAAAATACAATTGCTGAGGAAATTAGTTTTGAAGTTACTATTTTATTTCTTGTAATTGGCTTAGAATATAAAAACTCAATGGTACCTTCACTTTCTTCTTTTATTAAAGCAGATATTCCAAGAATTATTCCATATATTCCAGCTGCCATAGATATATATTGAATTGCGTATGCTAAATATTCTGAAATATTTCCGAAATCTACAGCATCCTCGAGATTAAAAGCCTCTAATAGTGCAGGAGGTAAAGCATCCAGTTTTGTAGCAACAATTTCTTGCATTCCACTGTCCTTCATGCTAGGGAATAAGGCCATAAACATTATTACCAATCCTACACATACCAAAGACCAAATAATAGCAGATTTCAATAGTCTTTTAAATTCAAATTTGAATATATTCATTCTAATTCTCCCCTTCCCTCTTATAGTAATCCATAAACGTATCCTCTAAAGTATGCTCACCTATTAGTAGCTTCTCCACATTAAACTTAGCAATTTTTTTAATTAATCCATCTATATTTCCTATAAAGCTAAAAGTTATTTCTCCTTCATTATTTCCAATAACCTCACCCTTAAGTTCTTCAACCGTATTGTTATCTATACCCTCAGCTTTTAAGGTTACTTTTACTCCTGTTTTTCTAGCAATCTTATCTACTTCAATTACATCAATAATCTTTCCATCTTTTATTACTGCAACCCTATCACATAAATTTTCAACTTCAACTAAATTATGAGAAGACAAAAATATGGTAGTTCCTTTAGCTCTTTGTTTTTCTAGTATATTAAAAAGTTTTTTTTGTATTAGTGGATCTAATCCATTAGTAGGTTCATCAAGAATTAAAAGCTTAGGATTATGAATAAGCGCTTGTACTATAGCTACCTTTTTCTTGTTTCCAAGACTCAATTCACTCATTTTTTTATCTAACTCTACCTCTAGTTCTTTACATAGTTCATCGGTATCTTCCTTATTGGTATTTTCGTAAAAACTCTCAGCATATTTTATAATATCTTTAACCTTTGATTCATCATAAAACTTTACTTCACTAGGGACATACCCAATATACTTTTTAATTTCACTACTCTCTTTAACTATATCTTTTCCAAGGATTGCTCCACCTCCAGAAGTAGGAAAAATTAAATTTAAAAGTGTTCTTATAGTAGTTGATTTCCCTGCTCCATTAGGTCCTACAAATCCAAAGATTTCGCCCTCTTTAACTTGCAAATTTACTTCCACTATTCCACGACTTTTTCCATAACTCTTTGTTAAATTGTTAGCTTCAATTATATTCATTACTACCCCTCCTATTTATCATCAAATTTTGAACTTCTATATAATCTTAGTTTTTCATTAAATCTTTCTCCTGAAACCTTGTTGTATAATGCAATTGATCCAGTAAATGAAATAAAGCATATAGTAAATATACTTAAAGCAACATTAAAATTATTACCACTACTTAAATCGAACCAATTAAAGCTCTTGGCTAATATATAACCTATAATAACAAGCACTATATAGTGAATACCAATCTTAATCCAAGTCTTTACCTTCATAAATATATTAGATACATAAATAACATATTGAAGAAGAGTTAAAATTATAGATATAAATATCATCTGCCATATTAAACTAAGATGAATACTTTCTTCTCCTAAAAAAGGAGCAATGAGAGTATAAATAACAACCTGTGCTGTAAAGAACATACATGTTATTATCTTTACTTCTAATGTGTTCTTAAAAAATTCCTTCATACTATCTTCCTCCTATAAATCTAATTTATTTTTTAAGATAGGTACATACTGCCTTGAAACAACTAGTTTCTCATCATTATCTAGAAGTATCTCTATTCTTCCACCAAACATAGGTACTATATTTTTTATCTTTCGAAGATTTATAATTGTAGATTTAGAGGCTCTAAAAAAATCTGTATTTTTAAGCCTATCTTCTAATTCATAAAGTCTTAAATGTGTCTCAAAAACATCCATATCCATATAAATAAAGGTTTTCTTATCTACTGATTCAAAGTAAAATATCTCATTTGTATCTAGAATAAATATCTTTCCATCCTTATTTCCTGTTATTTTATCTTCTAAGGCCTTAAGTTTAGATATAACTCTTGTCACATTTTCATCTATTGTTTTACAATTAATCACTATTTCTATATCTTCAATATCTTCAACTTCATTTATTATAATCTTCATTTAACGCCTTCCTTTCTATACAAATTCTTTTAACAACTATAAAATTTCTATTAACTTTAATCTCTAATTTAAGTATATTCTTTAAACTTTATCTGGACAATCATATTCTTCTAAGTTGCATAAATCCTATGCTAAGTTGCATATAAAAAAACTTCACCCTAAAGCTAATTATGTTTAGGATGAAGTTCTTTTGAATTTATTATTATAATATACTAGTATTACTATTTATTCTTTCTTGTAGCTTTTCTCTTTTCTGTTTCATCTACTACTAAAGCTGCCACTGCAGAGCCTGTAACATTAGTTGCTGTTCTCATCATATCAATTATAGAATCAACGGCAATTATCATTGCCATACCTTCTATTGGTAATCCCAGTGTTGCTAACACCACTGTTGTAGACATAGTTGCTGCTCCTGGAACCCCTGCAATACCTATTGAGGATATTATAGTAGTTAATACTATTAAAATATATGAGTAAATTGTCATATCTATCTTAAATACATTGGCAACAAATATAGCTACTATAGCTGGATATAATCCTCCACAACCGTTCATTCCTATGGTTGATCCAAGAGGTGCTACAAAACTAGCAATATTTTCAGAAACTCCGGCTCCTTCAACTAAAGATTTTATAGTTACTGGCATTGTTCCATAGCTACTTTGACTTGTAAAAGCCATTGTTTGAGCCGGGAAAATTCCCTTGAAGAATTTTAAAGGGTTTTTCTTCGCTATAAAGGCAATTAGTGGAGTGTAAACCACTATAAACTGAAGTATAGCTGCTATATAAACTGCTGCAATAACCCATATTAAAGATTTAATAGTTTCTAATCCATTACTTGCTACAGTCTTTGCAATTAAAGCAAAAACTCCATAAGGTATAAATTTTAATACTATTTGAGTTATTCTTGTTACTATAGTATGAGCAGATAATACAAAATCTTTAAATGGTTTTGCTTTAGTTGGATTTATATTATCTTCTGTAACTAAGGCTATAGCTACAAATAGTGAAAATATAACTATAGGAATTATTCTATTATCTACTATAGCTGCTATTGGATTTGATGGTAGCATGTCCACTAGTACTTGAGTAAATGTAGGTATCTCCCTAGCTACAAAGTCTTCTGCTCCCGGAAAAGTTAATCCTTGTCCTAAGTTCAATACCTTAGCTACTACAATTCCTATAGCTGCTGCTATTCCTGTAGTTCCTAATAAAATTCCTAGAGTTTTAATTCCTATAGATTTCAATGTATCTATATTCTTAAGTCTAACTATACTTGTAATTAGTGAAACCATAACTAAAGGTACAACTATCATTTTAATTAAAGACATATACCCTTTTCCAACTATATCTAAAAACATAATGTTTTCTTTAAATATTGCTCCTAAAATAACTCCTAAAGCCAGTGCTGTTAATGTAGTATAAGTAAATTTATTAGTCTTTTCTTCAACTGCATATATGGTAAACACTGCTAGTAATGATAGTATTACTGCTAATATTAAATTTATATTCATTTTAAAATCTCCTTTTATTTTTTATTTTTTTTATTCGATAATTTTGAATTTACTTATAAGCATTTATAGAGCATCTCTATTTTATTTGTTCTTTGCTGGCCAGCAAAATTCCATAAGTTAATAATTACATGCATTAACTTATAAAACAAAAAACCTTCTGCCCCTGTAATATACAGAGGCAGAAGGTATACTTCCGCGGTTCCACTCTTATTAGATATAAAAATATCCATCTCATTTTAGGTACTTACATACCCTAACTCTGTAATGGGAGTTCCCATAAAAACCTACTTATTTCGGCTTTTCTGCTCCAAGGGGCACTTCACTAATACTTATTATAGGTTATCTCAGCAAACTAACCCTCTCTGTAATAACTTATACTAATTACTTTCCCTTTTCGTTGCATTTGTAAATTCATATTTAACTGTTATCATAGTATCCTATTTTAATTTAATAGTCAATACCTTTTATTTTTGAAATTTTTCCCTATATATTTTTATATGCATTATAATACTTATTTTATACTTTTTATTAAATACTTATTTTGATTCTATCTATAATATAGTTTTGTTACCGCCTACTAAGATTTTTATTTTACATTCTGGGTTTTTTAAACTAAATAATTTAAGTATATTGTGGGATATATCATCAATATTACTGATATTTTTAATGTGAATTTCTATAGGATAAACTTTCTCAATATATAAAAGTAAGCTTTCAAAAGAAAAATAGATTCTATTCTCTTCGTTATAATGATTTAAGTTATCTTCAATTCTTAGTTCTTTATTTATTAATAAAACTTTTGGCTGAATTCTAAGCAAATCCTTTAGAATAAACTCCTCTAAATCCATTAGCTGCTCAATTGAATACCTCTGCATAATCTTTTCCACTATACATGCTATGCCAAAATATTTAATCTCATTTATAGGATAACACTGTACAATTATACTAGTCATTTTAACATTATTCTCATTAACTTTATCTACCCTATAAAAATTTGTTTTTGAATTTTCACTATTACAAATAATACTTTTGTAATAGTTTATAACTTCTTCACTAGGACGTATGTTTAACTCTTCTCTTAAAATATACTCACATTTCTTATATTCCTTTAAAGCAGCTTGTGTATCATTAGTTTGTATATATAAATTCATTAACTCCAAATAAATATCTTCTCTATAAGGATTAATTTTTAATACTTCATTTAAGACTACAATAGATTCACCATACATACTGTTTTCTGAGTATAACTTAGCTAATTTAAATAACAATTTGCTATAACACTCCTGATATTTTTCTCTCTCAAAGAAAATCCAGTCATTAAAATCAGGGCAGTTCTTCAAATAAAACCCTTGAAGAAATTCACCATTATAAATATCCTTACATTTTTCTAAAGATAATATAGGATTTTCTTCATCAGTAAAATTTTCCATTATCGAATTAATATGTAGAACATCTATATAGTAATCAAATTCTGGATTTATCATACAACTATCTTTTGAACTAATAAATAAATCACAATCACCGCGATTAAATATTTT
Source organism: Clostridium sp. UBA7503 (assembly GCF_002477055.1). Lineage (NCBI taxonomy): Bacteria > Bacillati > Bacillota > Clostridia > Eubacteriales > Clostridiaceae > Clostridium > Clostridium sp. UBA7503. Next base: position 128,345 of record NZ_DLNT01000047.1, on the reverse strand, counting down.
ACGTAATACCCAAAGACTATATCTTAGATTATATCTAGCATTTTCAATAGTTGTATTATTCCAGAAAAATGTACAAAGCCTATCTCTAGTAAATTTTTTGCCTTTATTAGTGCACAAAAAGCAAAGCAATCCTATAGCCTTATTACTAAGCTTATCAGTTACACCTACACCATCTACTTTGATATCTACTTCACCTAAAACACATATATGAACTCTACTCAATATTTATCACCTACTAACTAATAAGTATCCGGTCTAAGTCGGCATTCATATAGTATATTACCTTCTTTAATAGTTGCCACAACACCTATATCGTTAATTTCCTTGGAATCTATACTAAGGGGATTTTTATCTAGTATAACTAAATCAGCATACTTTCCTACTTCTATAGATCCCTTTTTATCCTCTTCAAACACAGCATAGGCACTATTAATAGTAAAAATCTTTATAGCCTCTAACACAGTTATTCTCTCATTTTCATTAGGATGATTTACTGCAGAATAAATACCTAGTAATGGATCAATAGGAGTTACATCACTATCAGAGCCTCCACAAACTATAAGATTATTACAAATCATGGTTCTATATGGATTTGTCTTTCTAGTTCGTTCTTTTCCCAATCGCTTCTCATACATCTTCCCTTTTCCTCCCCAAAAATATTCATAGGTAGGCTGAACAGATGCAATCAATCCTAATTTTTTTGCACGGTTAATATGATCATTAGATGGAAGTTCAAAATGCTCTATTCGATGACGGAGATTTTTATTTGGATATATACTATTTGCAAATTCATGGGCAGAGATTATTTGCTCAATAGCTAATTCACCTATAGCGTGCGTACCTAACTGAATATTATTTTCATAGCATTTCAACACAAATACATTTAACTCTTCTTGGGTATAATACAATATTCCTAATTTAGTAACATCATCCTCATATGGTTCACATAACGCTGCTGTTCTTGACCCAAAAGATCCATCTAAAAAAATACTTCCACCAATTCTATTTAATTTTTTCTCCATCACCTTATCTACATTAATAGTTTGATAAAATAATACAACATCTATTGGATAATCATCCTTTGTATTATAAATAAACTCTGCATCTTTATCATGGAAAGTATATCCTCCTTCCATAGCATTAATTGTAGTTACACCTTTAGCAATAGCACTTTTTAAAGTATTATTTACTGCAGAAAAACGTGATTTATTATCAATACTTTCTAATATTTGCTTTCTAACTAATGCATTAGCAGTATGAGTAAGGACACCAGTTGGAACATTAGCTTCATTCTTTACTACACCTTTAAGATTTAAAGGTATAGTAAATTTGTGTAATGCTAATGAATTTAAAATACTAGTATGATACTCTTTTCTATTTATCCAAACTGGATGATCTGGGGAAACTTTATCTATTTCATATCTTGTTGGAAGTCTCTTCTCTTTAAGTTTAGTTTCATCTAGACCTGTTGCTCTAACTAATGTATCCTTTGGTGCAGTATAACAATACCTTTTAATAAGCTTAAAAATTTCATCAAAACATGTAGCATTGCTTAAATCAACACTTATAGAGTTCAATCCCGTTTGAACAAGATGAACATGGCTATCATAAAATCCTGGAAGCACAGTCTTTCCTTTTAAATCTATTAGCTCTGTATTAGTATCTGCTATATGTAAGTAATCTTCTTCAAATCCTATTTGTGTTATTATTCTATTTTTAATTGCAATCCACTGAAAGCATTGCACCTCTGAAAAAGTTATTATATTTCCATTATATAAAATTAAGTCAGCCATATTAACAACCTCGAATTCTCATTATATACTACATTATAACATTTATAATTTTATTAATACATATTTAAAAGAGGCCGTTAAAATGTTTTGATAAAACTTTTAACGTTACCTCTCCTTAAAAACTTTTAATAATCTACAGAATTCTAATTACATAGAAGGTTACATAAATAATTGTAAATAGACAAAGCTGTTTCTGTTACAGTATCTATTATCACATACTCATTGCTTGTATGATAGTTACCTCCATCGGGACCAAATATTATTGTTGGAACCTTTAATCTTGAACCTACATAATTAAAATCTCCTATACTTTTAAAATAATCAATAATGCACTTCTTCTTAGAAGCTTCCTCCACGCTTTCTATGAATTTCTCAACATATGGGTTATTTTCATCAATAGTATATGGAAGAAACCCCTTAGTTTCTTCATTTGGATATTCTCTTAATGAATATTCAACCTTAGAACTAATACCCGCTCTTTCTACAGCATTAAATAATTCTTTCTTAACATAATCTTCATCCTCACCATTAACTACATGTCTAAATACTGTAAAAGATGCTTCATCTGGTACACTACAAGCTTCATTTTTGCTATTGCATCCTAAAATACATATTGAACCCTTGCCCAACTTTTCATCTTCAATAAGCGATGACTTTTCAAGCTCGATCATTAATTTGGCAGAATCGACTAATGCATTTATTCCTCTTTCAGGATTTGCTGCATGCGATGATTTTCCCTTTAAAGTTACAATATAATTGAATCCACCTCTTGCTCCTAAACAAACACAGGGAAAAGGTTTCTTACAAAATCCACTACTAGGTTCTGTTACTATTGCCACATCAACATCGTCTGCAATACCATCCCTTATAACCGCATCTGTACCTAATCCATATGGTCCTTCTTCGTCAGAAACAATTGAATAAATAATTTCTCCACTAAAATCATTATGAAGTGACTTGAATGCTTCAAGTGCAAGCATTATAGATACCACTCCTGATTTCATATCTAAAGCTCCCAATCCATAAAGCTTGTCGTCTTTGACTACAGCTTTAAAAGGGTCCGTATCCCAACCATTACATTGATTTACAGTATCTATATGTCCATTGAAGTAAACTTTAGGTCCATGTTCTTTTCCTTTAATAGTACCTATAACATTTAGTCCTTGAAATTGAGTAATTTTCATCTCATTATAGTGATGAAATTGTGGACTTAGGTTATGCTCTTCTAGCCATGTGTAAATAGTAGCCATAATTTCCTTTTCATGAAAGTAAGGACTCGGAATATCAACAAATGTTTTTAAAAGACACGTAACACTTTCTTTATTTATATAATCTATTGCTGTTCTTTTCATAAGTATATACCTCTAACTATACAGATTTATTTTGATAAGTGCTTGAAGATTTTATATCACCTTCTTTAAATACAAATTTATTAGTATATGCATATATAATTGTAATCAAAGGACAAAGTAATGCTAAAAATACATAAGGTATATATTCAAGGGTAGAGACTCCTAAAACTCCTGAAAAATATACTCCGCATAATCCCCATGGAACCAATGGTGAAGTAACCGTTGCAGAATCTTCACAAGTTCTTGAACAAACTTGAGGAAGAATTTTAAGTTTTTTATAAGCAGGTACAAGCATTCTACCCGGTATTATTAGTGCTATATATTGACTTGCAGAGAATAAATTAACTGCAATAGATGAAATAACATGTGTAGTAATTAATCCTCCCTGTTTACTAACTAGCCCTGACATCTTTTCTAATAAAACTCCTAAAACTTTAGTTTTTTCTAGTAGTCCACCAAAACTTATTCCAATAAAGCCTAGAGATATTGTCCACATCATGCTTTGAAGTCCTCCTCGACTTAAAAGTGCATCGATCTCTGCAATTCCCGTACTAGAAACGAATCCATCGTTCATAAATCCAAGCATTTCTCCAATTCCAAACCCCTGAAATGCCACAGCAAATATTAATCCCACAATAGACGCTATAACCATTACTGCAAGTCCAGAAACCTTTTTTACTGCTAAAATAACAACTATAATTGGTGGAATTAACATTATTGGATTTAATGTAAAGTTATCTTTCAATCCGTTAAGTATAATATTAATTTGTGAAGCATCTATAGCATCCGCTTTAAATTGAAATCCTATAAATGCATAAAGCACTAATGATATTATAAAAGCCGGTCCTGTAGTATAACACATAGATTTAATATGATCAAAAAGGTTAGCTTCTGCCACACCAGCAGCTAGATTGGTAGAATCTGATAAAGGAGACATTTTATCACCAAAAATAGCTCCTGAAATTACTGCCCCTGCTGTTAATGGTGCTGGAATTCCTAATCCCATTCCTATTCCCATGAATGCAACTCCAAAGGTAGCTCCTGTAGTGTAACTGCTTCCTGTTGAAACTGAAGCTATAGAACAAACTAATGCTGATGTAACTAAAAAGAATGATGGCGATATTATTTTTAATCCATAATATATAAGAGTTGGTATAGTTCCAGCTGCAATCCAAGTAGCAATAAGAACTCCTACAAGCATAAGAATAAGCATTGGTACTAATGCAATATTACATCCATACACAATTCCATCTTCTATATCCTTCCACGAAAATCCAGACATTAATGCTACTACTGCAGCAACAGCCGTTACTATTATAAGTGTAATATGAGTAGCATAGTTTTGTTTAAAAACAAAAATTTGTAAAGCCATTGCAATACATAGGAAAAGTATTATAAATATTGCTGCTCCAAAGCTAGGTCTTTTTTCCTGAGAACTGTTATTCGTTTTCATTATCTTTATATCCCCCTTGACTTATATAATAATTATCTTAATATCATCTTAACTTTTCTATGTTTATTTTACTGTTTGATATAATGTTTTATAATTTAATAAATTTTCTGAATTCATTAAATTAATTTTCTTTTTATAATAAATTATTGTATTTATAAATCTATTGTTGGTTTTTCTGTTGTTATTATATTTTACATAAAATAAACAATTCCACCTAAAAGATACCATTCAGTAATCTTTTGATGAAATTGTTTATCTAATATAACACTTTTTAAATATCTTTTATATCATTTTAATATTCAACACATTTTTATATAATTTTTTCCTAAACTTATTCACATGTTACTTTAAAATACTCACCCTTAACTTTTACTATATGACCTGAACTATAAGGCTTATTATCTATAGTGATATAAACTTTATTAACTCCGTAGTATTTTCCTATAGTATTTACAATGCTCTCTAAGATAGCACTTTCAAATCCTGAGCCTGCATTCATTTCTTTTACAAAATTACTGCTAAAATCTATATATACCATGCCATCATCATTTAAATATAAACTATTTATAGTTACATTTTTCCCTAACAATTGGCCCTTGTTATTTCCTGGAAAGTTCTTAAATAAATTTTGAATAGCAATTTTAGTTATATCATTAGTGGAAAAAGTAAGTTTTTTATCTTCATAATGAATTTTATAATTTTCATCTGGATAATAACATCTTATACTTTGATTTAATCTCATATTCTCTTCTATACTTTTTAAAGTTGAAGTAACTTTCATGGTTTTAATATCATAAATAGATTTGATTAACCCCTTGTTAACAGCGTAATACTGTAAATCAATTTGTCCATTTGTATTTTCTGTGGTAACTTCAAGAGCACTACAATCTCCACTGCCTATTGAAATCTTTACATCTACTTTTGAAATATATCTTTTACTTCCATCTGATAATTTCCATGTAGTACCTACCACTAGTGGCTCCTTTAGCAATACTTCACTTACGTTATATGGTTTATTGGTGAAATTTTCTCTATAATAACACTCATTTCTTTCAAATATTTTTGCAATTTCTCCATTATTATTTTGTAAAACTGTGACCGTTTCTGTTCCTCCATTATTACTTCTTAGTTGAACTTTATTACCATTTATATAATCAACATAGGTAACATATTCTGCATACTCTGAATTTGTACCAGTATAACTGTATTTTACATTTCCCTTAAATTTAAAATAGTCATCTATACTATAACATGACTTATGGTTATTATTAATTTCTTCTGGTTTAGTAGTGCTATTCTCCCTAGTAGTTTCATTAGAACCTGTATTTTTTTCTTCTTTTAAGTTATTATCAGCGTTGTTTGTTACAACATTATTATTGTTTATATTAGTATCTACATGAATATTCTTATCTTCTTCACTATTTTTATTACCACAACCAGCAAGAAAAACTGCTACTGCAAAAATTATTACAGGAATCACTTTTCTTCTCACAACAATCACTCCCTAAAATATTCTCTATATAATATACGTAAATACATCCAAATAATCCCATGAAATGAAAGTAAATTTATTTCATAGAATTCCACCTTCTAAATTTACTATATTTTAAAAATTAGTATACTATAAATTTATTTCTTTTTATATTGTAAATTCATACTATTAAAGATAATATATAAGTGAAATTTATTTATATGGAGGATTTTTATGGATGTAATTTTAGGGCTAATCATTTCTACAATTATATTTATAACAGGAATAATTAGAAATATAGATACTGTTATATCTTTATTAATGGTACTATGTATATTCTTTATTATAGCAATAAAAAGAGGTGTCTCTATTAGGGATGGTTTTAGCTATTTAATTGAAGGAGGCAAAGAATCCTTAGGGGTATTAAAAATATTTATTCTAATAGGAGCAATCGTTTCTCTTTGGATGATTTCTGGTACAGTTCCTTCAATTGTTTATTATGGAATTAATCTTATTCATCCAAGCTTCTTTGCTGTAAGCGCCTTTATTTTGTCAGCTTTTATATCTATGCTCCTTGGAACTTCCTTTGGTACCATTGGTACTATAGGTATTTCTTTGATAGTAATGGCTAGAGCTGGTGGTGGTAATACCCTTATAATAGCTGGAGCAATTCTTTCTGGCGCTTATCTTGGAGATAGATCATCGCCTATGTCTTCCAGTGCAAATCTAGTTGCATCGATTACAAATACAAATGTCTACGATAATATTAAGAGAATGACTAAAACTTCTTTAATGCCCTTAATATTATCTCTAGGTTTATATTTAATTCTATCCTTATTCATGCCTGTAAATTATAGTAACTCAGATATATTATCTCAGCTAACTGAAACTTTTACTATAAATATAATAGCATTGCTTCCTGCATTAATTATAATTGTACTATCATTCTTTAAAATTGAAGTGAAAATTTCTATGTTTGTCAGTATGACTGTAGCTGCAATTATATCCTTCATTTTTCAACATACTACTTTTAGTGAAATTATTAAAACTGCCATCTTTGGTTTTCAATTACCTATTGATAACCCTCTTTATAGCATTATAAAGGGTGGAGGTATAATATCAATGATAAAATTAACCTTTATAGTATTTCTCTCTTCAGCACTTACTGGAATATTTCAAGGGGCTAATCTGCTAGATTTTATAGAAGAATATTTAAATAAAATAAAAAGACTTGATACTTTATTTCTCACTACTATAATAACTAGTATCATTAGTTCCATGGTTGGCTGTACTCAAGTATTGGCAGTAATGCTTACAAAAATGACTATGAATGATACCTATATTAGACTAGGTTATGATAAAGAACACTTGGCACTTGATCTAGAAAATTCAGCTATTGTAATAGCTCCATTAATACCTTGGAATGTTGCTGTATTAGTACCTTTAACCACTTTAGGTGTAGATGCAAGAGCTATTTTATTCTCTTTTTATTTAATTTCATTACCACTAATAAGCTTAATGTGTACATATTTAAAAAGTCATAAAAAATTTAATTTTATGACATATAATATTGAAAAATAACTTAATAAAAAACTTATATAACATAGTTTTTAAAACAAAACAATACCTATGGACTAGGCACACAACAGTATTTTAATCCATAGGTATTTACTATAACTATTATTAATATTTATTATTCATAAGTTCATCTTACATATTATTAAAATTTATTGAAATATTTTATTAACTTACTCCATAATTTCAATTTCTATTCCTTTTGCTTTAGCTGCTTTTATAAGCTCTTCATTAATACTAAGTGGTGAATATAATGATATTTTCTTCAATGTAGGTATACTAAGCAATTTATCATAATTCTCAATAACTTTGTCATGTAGTATAATTTCTTTTAAATTAGTAAGTTTTTCTATACCCTCCAAATTGGGAACCCCTGTAACAGATAGTGAAAACTTCTCAACTTCTGGGAAATTTTTTAAACCTAAAAGGCTAACAGGCTTCTTAGTCTGAATATCAAGATTTTTTACATTTGGAAAATATGGCATATCTTCTAAAGAACCTTTCTTAGGAAAAATAATTTCTAAGTCTTCTAATTTTCCAAAGGTATCAAGCTCTCCTAATTTATTTAGATGTCCATACCAGATAGACATTCGTTTTAGATTTTTGCATTGTAGAAGAGGCCTATAATCCATAATAAAACCTTCATCATCTATAAAAAGTGTATTAAGATAATTCATATGCTCAATACCATTTAAGCTTTTTACCTTACTAACAGTACTAATCCAAATACTATCTATTTCATCTAATTCACCTTGTTTTAAAGAAAGAAAGGCAGGCTTTTTTATTTCCTGTGAACGTTTTATTTCTGCCTCTAAATTGCCATCCTTTATTATTCGATTAGAATAAAGATAGTAGTTTGTGGAAAATAACAATATACCTAGAACTATAACTAAAGCAATTTTAATTTTCTTTTTACAGGAATTTTCTTTAACTGCATAAAAAATAGTTAAAACTGATAACACTATAAAAATTATAATATAGTTAGGAATATAAATATAATAAAATCTAAATATAAAAAAATTTAGTATTGGAAAAATAAATATGATATATTCCTTCCAACTATTTCTATGAAATCCAATACCACATACCATAAGTATAATCCAAAACACTGGCGAATCATCATAAATATCATGAAGTCCAGAAACAAATAATTGAAGAAATATAAATCCTATTAAAATAAATATCCCTATTAAGTACTCCTTTTTATAATTTTTAGGTTTATCTTTAATTTTATCATTATTAATAGTATTATCCATTTTAGACCTCCAGCAATAATTAGAACTACATTTACATCAATTTCAACTTACTCATATTTACAGTTTATGTTTATGTTTATGTAATATAACAGTATACTCTACATCTTACAATATATAGAGTTATAATACTATAAATTTAATGAATAATTCATTTTAATTCATATAAGTTAACGCTCTAACCATCCTATCTTCTCCTATAATACTATTTTCAAATATCTCTTTAGCATTATCTATAAACTGTGCTGGTTCTCCCATAATAGGACTAAAATGAGTTAATATAAGCTCCTTAACTCTCCCTTCCTTAGCTAGTGTGGCAGATTCTCTAAAAATCATATGCTTATTTTTGATAGCCTTGTCTATATCCTCATCCTTACCATAGGTGCCTTCACAGATAAACAAATCACTTTCTGCAATGAATTCTACCATTGAATCCATTGGTCTGCTATCAGTTATTAAACTAATCTTAACGCCTCTCCTCTCATCTCCTAATACCATATCTGCAGTATATGTTTTCCCTTCAAAAGTTACTTCTTCCTGCCTTTGTAGCTTACTCCATAGACTTTTAGGAATATTATTTGCCATAGCCTTTTCTACATTAAACTTTCTTTCCCTTTTAAAATAAAAACTATATCCATTACAAGGTGATGAATGGTCTACATCTATAGCCTTTAATATTATTTCACTACTATGAATTTTTCTATGTTTATTATTCTCTGCCACATGTATCCCATCCTTTGACACATTAAGCTCTACCTTTGAAGATGTTTCTATGATATTTACCTCATAAGGTAAATATTCTGCAACAACCCTTAGACCATTTACAACCCTAGTAATTCCCTCCGGACCAATTATAGTTAAAGGCTCAGTTCTACCACTATTACCTATAGTTGAAAGAAGCCCTGGAAGTCCTATGATATGATCTCCATGGGTATGAGTAATACATATAATATCAATGGACTTAAACCCCCATGCCACCATCTTCATAGAAACCTGAGTACCTTCACCACAATCTATAAGTATCTTTCTACCTTTATAATTAATTAAAGTAGCTGAAAGACTTCTTTCCGGCATTGGCATAGAACCTCCACAGCCTAATAAACATACATCTATCATCGTTTTCCTCCATTATTTTACAAGTTATAATCTAATGTAATTTAAAACCTATAATTGATTTTAAACCATATTAAGTATATTTACAAAAACTCCTTAAATAATACTATAGTCTTAAATATTTATTTACACTTTACATATTCTAGACTTTTAATCCCTCTCATAGTACAATTTAATTATGACGTAGGGGGGGATATGTATGAAATTTATCGATTTAAGAAGTGACACCGTAACAGAACCAACTGAAGCTATGAGAAAGGCTATGTATGAAGCTACTGTAGGTGATGACGTATATGGAGATGATGAGACTACTGTAGAACTTGAAAAATATGCTGCAGAACTTGTAGGCAAAGAAGCTGCACTATTTGTTCCTAGTGGAACCTTTGGTAATCAACTTTCATTACTTACTCACTGTAGACAAGGGAATGAAGTTATTCTAGGAAATGACTGTCATATAGTTTGTCATGAAGTTGGAGCAGCATCAATTATTGCTGGAGTTCAACTTAGAACCTTAAATAGCAATAAAGGTGAGCTTTCACCTAGTGAAATAGAAGCAACCATAAGAAAGGAAGAAGATATCCATTATCCTGATACAGCCTTAATATGTCTTGAAAATTCTCATTCAAATGGGAGAGTTATTTCTCTAGAAAATATGGCTGAAATACGAAAAGTTGCTAATAAATATAATTTGCCTATTCATCTAGATGGTGCAAGATTATTTAATGCAGCTACTTATCTTGATGTAGATGTAAAGGAAATCACTAAAAATGTAGATACAGTAATGTTCTGCTTATCAAAAGGACTTTGTTCTCCTGTAGGATCTATTTTAGCAGGTAGCAAAGAATTTATTGATAGAGCTAGAAAATATAGAAAACTAATGGGTGGAGGCTTAAGACAATGTGGTGTAATAACTGCTGCTGGGCTTGTGGCATTAAAAGATATGAGAGAAAACCTAAAAGTAGATTATGAGAAAGCTGTATACTTATCTAAAGAACTAGCAAAACTTCCTGGATTTAAAGTAATGGAAGATAACCTACACATAAATATGGTATTCTTTGAACTACCTACTTCTGTAAATTCTCAAGACTTAGTTCAACACCTTTTAGAAAGAGGCATAAAGGTTTGTGATATAGAAGATGACTTAATGAGATTTGTTACTCATTACTGGATTAGTTATGAAAATATAGATTTTATTGTAAAAACACTAAAAGATTACTTAACTACTTAATGATTATATTTTAACCTAAGGTTGTAGGTTAAGTGATTATTCTATTAACTTTTTACTATAACCTAGGTTATTTTTATGTTATATAAATACAATTATAGAAATTATGTATACGTTGTAGTAAAATTATGTTGTTGCAATAAATATATTGGGGAATACTATTTTATTATAATTACACTCACTAACTACAATGGCAAAATATTCAACTTATATGGGAGGATTAATCATGGAATTTCTACTGAAGGGCATAATGTCCGTCACCTGGCAACAACTAATAATGTGGGGTATAGGTGCAGGGCTAATTTGGCTTGCAATTAAAAAAGGTTTTGAACCGGCACTTTTACTACCAATGGGGTTTGGTGCAATTCTTGTAAACTTACCGCTCTCTGGAGCTGTAACTCAATTTATTAATGGTCATGAAGAAATCGGAATAATAGACAATTTATTTAATATGGGTATAGCTAATGAATTGTTTCCACTTATTTTATTCATAGGTATTGGAGCTATGATCGACTTTGGTCCATTGCTCACAAATCCAAAAATGCTTTTATTTGGAGCTGCAGCTCAGTTTGGTATATTTTTTACCATTTCTTTAGCAGCACTAATAGGATTTTCATTAAAAGATGCAGCTTCCATAGGAATTATAGGGGCTGCTGATGGACCTACTTCTATCTTTGTTGCAAACTATTTTAAAAGCAACTACATAGGACCCATAACCGTAGCTGCCTATTCTTATATGTCTTTAGTGCCAATTATTCAACCAGCTGCTATCAAGCTAGTAACTACTAAAAAAGAGAGACAGATAAAAATGAAGTACAATCCTAAATCTGTTTCTAAAACTACAAAGATATTATTTCCAATAATAGTTACTGTTATAGCTGGTCTTATTGCACCAACCTCTGTAGCTTTGATAGGTTTCTTAATGTTTGGTAACCTAATTAGAGAATGTGGTGTTTTAGAGAGGTTATCCAGCACTGCACAAAATGAATTAGCTAACTTAGTAACCTTACTTTTAGGAATTACTATAGCTTCTAAGATGAAAGCTGAATTCTTTGTAACGTCTCAAACCTTTATGATTATAGGTCTTGGTCTAATTGCCTTCATATTTGATACTATTGGTGGAGTTTTATTTGCTAAATTTATAAATCTATTTGCAAAGGATAAAATTAATCCAATGGTTGGAGCAGCTGGAATATCTGCATTTCCTATGTCCGCTAGAGTAATACAAAAAATGGGTCAAAAAGAAGATCCTCAAAACTTTTTATTAATGCATGCAGTTGCAGCTAACGTATCTGGACAAATAGGATCTGTTATAGCTGGTGGATTAGTTCTCTTCTTAATCGGAGGTGGCATGTAATGAATATAAATATAGAGGCATTCATGGAAAGTTTAATTATAATGGGTAAAGGTATGGGCGGAATCTTTGTAGTAATGCTTATAATATTTTTAGCTATTAAAGGACTAGGCTCCATATTTAAAGGTGAAGAATAAATAATATATAGCAAAGCTCTATGACTAAATATCTTCAGTCATAGAGCTTTTATTGTTTTAATTTCCTGAAATAGTTACACCCTTAATCTTCATCCAAGGAGTTATGGATTCTCCAGTATTTAAAGTTTCTATCGATATTTCCTCTATATTATTAAACATATCCTTTAAATTTGAGGTTATCATAGTCTCAGTTATTGCATACTTAATTTCTCCATTTTCAACATAAAAACTATTTTTAGCTACTCCTGAAAAATCCCCATTTGATGATGGCATTCCCCCTGAAAATCTGCCTAGAATTATTCCTCTTTTAGTCGATTTGATTATATCTTCAATAGATTTATCTCCATTTTCTACAACTATGTTAAAGGAAGTTTTAGTAACAGACTTTCCAGTTTTCTTTGCAGCGTATAAATCTATAATAAAAGATTTTAATATCCCATTTTCTATGATACTTATATTCTCTGTTTTATATCCATCTGCAGTTATGAAGTTTTTATTAGCTATCTCACCACATAAAGGCATACATTTTACTGTAAGTATATCACTAGCAATCTTCTCATTTAATTTATCCTTTAAAATACTTGTACCACTTATTAGGGAATTATCACCAAGGAAACTTATATTATATAAATATAACATTTCTCTAACTAACTCCGGAGTTAAAATTATATATCCAATAAATTTATCCTTTATCCCATTGCAGACAAGTTGACTAACTATATCTTTAAACCTTTGTCTAACATCAGCATACTCCATAAAATCTAAAGGTAATTCATTAAATACATAACTAAAACCTGTAAAAGATGTAGACTTTTCACCTTCCTTTGCTAAAAAAACTATATTAGCTCTATAGATACCTTCCACTATTTTAAAATCTACACCATTGGAATTTACAAAATTACTTTCGCTACTATTAAACTCTAAGGTAGTTCCATCCATAAATTTAACCTGTGGAAACTCTTTCTTTAATTTCTTTAAAAAAGTACTTGTAAATTCATACATTTTATCTAAGTCTGGCTCAGTATCTCCATTATTAAACTCTTCTTTCGGTTGCTCTTCTCCAATATCATTACACGGATCACTCTCTGCTGATTCACACATCTCCATTAACTCTTTAATTTTTGAATTTATTGCTTCTTCTTCTAGTTTATTTAAGGATATTGTAGATTTTTTATCATCTTTTATAGCTACTAAATCTATATCAGCATTAATAGTTGTTCTTAAAAGAGCTATCCCTTCATTCCCAAAATTTAACTCATATTTTTTATTACTTTTAAGAATGCATTGAGACTTATCTGCCCCTTGCTTAACTATATTATCAATACAATATAAGGCTATTTCTCTATTTCCCATACTATTTTCCCCCTATATTTATCTTACATTTAATTGCTGGTCCACCCATACCTACAGTTATAGGTTGTTTCTTTCCACACATTCCCCCATTTAACCATGTAAGGTCATCAGATACCATGGTAACAGTCTTTAGCATATCGAAGGCAACTCCTGATATAGTGGTATCCCTTATAGCTTTACCCAACTTTCCATTCTTTATTTCATAGCCCATGGTTACTCCAAACATAAACTCACTAGTGGCATCAGCTTGACCATTATCAGGATTCATTAAATAATAACCATCTTCTACAGATGCAATCATATCTTCAAGTTTATCCACTCCAGGAAGTATACACGTATTTCTCATTCTTATTATAGGTTCATCTGAAAACTCAAAAGCCCTCGCATTTCCTGTTGGTGCTACATTAAATATATTTGCGCTTTCTTTATTATGCATATATCCCTTTAAAATACCATTTTCTATTATAATTGCATCTTCTGCTTTAGTTCCCTCATCATCAATATATATAGGTACTGGACACGTTTTACCCAAAGACGTATTTGCATAGTCAACTAAAGTTACTAATGGACTAGCTACCTGCTTATTCATATATTCACCTGCTATAGAGCCAGATAATACAAAGTCAGCCTCTGTGGTATGTCCAACTGCTTCATGGGCTAGTATTCCAGCTAAATCCGGAGCTAATATACACTCTTTTAATCCGCCATTAGCATATACTCCCTCAGCCTTTGCTCTTAACCTTTCATAAGTCTTATCTATTTTTTCATATAAATCCTCTGGTTTAGCAAATTTATCTTCAAACTGACCCAATCCACTTATGATTTCATATAATTCTACTGGTATCCCATTATTATCATTAGCCACTAATTCTATCATTATATTTGCTCTTGGTAAAAATGAATATAATTCGGCTCCTGAAGATGTAATAAGACTTTTTTCCATATTTAATTCATTAATTCTTATACTTCTGCTAACTAAATTACTATATTTTTTTATAATATAATTATCTATCTCTTTAGTAAATTCTATTAATTGTTTTTGAGTTAATCTTACCTTGTTTGTAGCAAATGATTTTTCTATAGAATAGTTTGAAGTTACTAACTCTCTATGCTTACCTACTGACTTAGAATTTAAAAATTCCCCATTTTGCTTTGCAATATTTAGTACTTGTCTAATACTTTCATCATTAATATTAGAATTAGAAGCAAATCCCCATGCTCCATTTGCATTTACTCTTGCAGAAATACCACTAGAAGATGATCTAATATTCTGAATCAAATTGCCATTTGTCATCACTATACTTATGGATGAATTTTCTTGGCATCGCAGTTCCGTATACCCCTTTAGCAAATTAGAATATTTACTAAAATTTGATATAATCATAAACTTCCCCCCTAAAATGAGCATTTTTATACTCTTGTTATTATTATATATTACTTACATTTATTTTAAAGCGTTTTTATATGTTATTTGCAATTTCAAAAGCTATCATCATATATCTTTTTCTTTCACTTAAATCTAAATTACCAAGAATTCTTTTTTCCCACTTTTCACTATCTAAGTTATCTGCTGAGTATAGAAATTGAAAAAACTCTACTCCTCTAAGCTTGCACATAGCAGCTAAAGATGCACATTCCATATCCACAGCTATACATCCTTCCGCCCTTCTTTTTTGCATATTTCCTATGGTTTCTCTATAAATTGCATCAGTTGTCCAAATCTTTCCTTTAACATAGGGAATTTGTAAATCATCTAATATACTTGCTAGTTTATCAGCCTTTTCAATAGTGACATAGTCACTTGATTTCATATAGTGATAACTTACCCCTTCATCTCTATATGCTTCAGTTGGAACAATTAAATGTCCAGCTGTAATATTTTTATCTAATGAACCACAAGAGCCATATACTACAATCTTTTCTGCTCCCATAGCTATAATTTCTTCGAGGGTACCAGTTGCAAAGGAGCCTCCTACTGGAGTCATATAAAATCCTATATCCTTACCCTTGTAATTCATTTTATAAATAATTACGTCACCATTTACTGACCTTGTAACTCCTACTTGAACTACACCTTCTAACTTTGAAAAAACCTCCATTACTTTATGAGAAAAAGTAGCTATTACTACTTCAGGAAAACCTTCAACTCTCTCCATCACTTCCTTTGGATTTATTATAGCCTCCATGCACTCATCAAAACTATGAATTATACTCATTATTTCATCTCCTTTACACCTTTATTAATTATGTTTACTTTTATTCTTTTAAATTCTTCAAAAAATTTTCCACATCTTTTGGATTACTAAGTATTATTATATTCTTTTTACCTTCATAAATTTTTAGTTTTTCTATAATCTTAGGTCTTTCATTTTTATTAAACTTCCATACCCATTTTACAAACTCTAAATCTAGCTTTTCTTCGCATCCCTCTGTCATATCAGGTCTCTTCTTCCCTTTGAACATAAATCTTCTCTTTATAATTCTATAAGTGCACAGTAAGGTTGGCATATTAAGAAATATTATTGTATCTGCTAAATTTAGCCTAATATCCATAGTTGATCTATAGTTTCCATCTATAATCCATTGATCCTTATCCGCTAATTCTATTACTACACTCTCCCATTTATCCTTTGGTGTCTCTATCCAACCTGGACTCCAATACAAAGTATCTAAATGATATACAGGAAGCTTCAACATACTTCCTAACTTACGTGAAAATGTAGATTTACCTGAACCGCCACTTCCTATTACCGCAACCTTCTTCATATTTATCAATATTCTCCTTATCTTTAATAACTTTTTATATAATAAACATTATACTATTAAATGTTCTTATCTAAGGATAAATAAACAAGTTCTTCATCTGCTCTAGCCTTAGTCATTCCAACCTTATCTAATAAATTAATAGATGGTATATTATTTCGTAAGCACTCTGCCATAATTCCCTTCACAGATTCCTGAGAAAATGCCCATTCTATTAAAGCACTAACTGCTTCATAGCCATATCCCAACATTCTTTTGCTTTCAACTATGTTATAACCAATTTCAATTTCTCCAATCTCATTTGGGCAGCCTTTAAAACCACCATCGCCAATTATGGTATTGTCCGCCTTGTCAATAAAAATCCAAGGTCCATATCCATCATGAAGTTTTTTTTCTAGCTGAGCCTTAAATATTGGTAATACAGGCATTATATCAGAGCTTGGCCATTCTGCATTAGAATTTACACCAATATGATCATATGCATTTATATCATTTTTTAAGACTTCTGTTATAAATCTAAGTGACATTGTTCTAATTATTAATCTCTCAGTTTCAATTCCTATAACTTGATTCAAAATCATAATTATCTCCTTCTGATATATCTGTTACAATACTTCTTTTCTAATTTCAAGCCACTCTCTTTTTAATAAGTCCATATACATTACATCTGAAAATTCTCCAATTCTACTGTCAAAGAATCCTTCTCTTATAACACCAATTTCTTTAAAACCTAGGGCTCTGTATAAGCTATGAGCACGTTTATTATCTATCATGCTAGTAAGTTCAATTTTATTTAGATTTAAGAATCTAAACATGAAGTCTATAAAATGACTTAAAGCATCCTTTCCATAGCCCTTCCCTTGATCTTCTCTCCAAATCTTTATTCCAAATTCACATTTTTGTTCTCTTTTATCCCAGCCACAATAATTCATCTCTCCTATAGGAGTCATATCATCCTTCTTGCAGATCATAAATCTTTTACTTGTAGCATATAACTGCGAATTTAAAACTTCTTTTTCTATACTACTTCTTATATCCTCTTTACTCTCTAGAGTACCATAGGCTAAGGCAGCATGAGACATAAAACTTCCATCATTCCACCATTTATATAAAAATTCTTCATCTCCTATTTCAAGTTGCCTTATAACTACATTTTTTCCTTCTATCATAGATATCTCCTTTAATACTCAATAAAATCAAAACCTAAAATTTCTATATGCTCATTCTTATCTAAGGATTTATCATAATTTTTTCTGAGCTGAATCATATTTAAGTGATCAAAACCATATTCCTTATATAATTTAATGTCACTAGCATTCCTTGGAATTACTTCTTGAATAAAGTTCTGCCCATGCTGGGAAAAAGCCTGAATTTATGGCAATATTCTGTGAGTGAAAATGTGATTCTACCGTTCCATAAAAAGGCACTTTTCCTCTTTTTAAAATCTCATTCTTTAGAAGTGTAACTAGAGTGGTTCCTATTCCCTTGCCTCTATGATTTGGCAAAATATCAATACCTATTTGCCACATGATTTTACTATCTGCACTAGCACCTGCCATTCCAATTATTTCATTACCTTCCCAAGCAGAAACTGCAAGCACATCTGGATGATTTTTATCAAAGGCAAAAGCTTCTCCAAATCTCTCATCATCCTTAAACTTCAAAATTTCATCTTGCTCATACCACTTTATATTATAGCTAGGTTTATCTATTTCTTTGACCTCTGGATTTGGTAGATAATAATGGTGAACATCTTCTATCTCATGCCCAAACTCCTGTAGCTTTTTATCAATAGCTCTAAGTTTAGGATATTCAAATAGCCATACCGCACTTGCCTTTGAAAGCTTTTCCTCAAACCATGGTATAAGTTCAGATGTAGTACTTATGATTGCTTTATTTCCAAAGCATAGAACTTTAAGAGCGCATCCATCATTATCATAAATTCTTCTACCATCAATAAGTTTATTTTCAACTACTGTATTTATTTCTTTTTCAAAATCTAAGACCTCACAGCTATAGTCTAATGCTAGTTGAGTCTTAGCAATTTCTATAACTTCCTTTTTTGTATACATAATACATCACCTCTTCTATAATTATTTAATCCACTCATCTTTTAATATTCCATATACAGCTAAATCATAAAATCCTCTTTTTTCGTTGTAATTAGCTTGTCTCAATGTTCCCTCATACTTCATTCCACTTTTCAGCATAACCTTGCCTGAGGCACTGTTATTTGTATCATGAAGTGCTACTATTCTATTAAATCCAACTTCAGAAAATAAATAATTAATTACATCCTTTAACGCTTCAGTCATTATGCCCTTATTCCAATACTTTCTCGACATACAATATCCCACTTCACAGGAATAGTGTTTTTCCTCCATTCTTACTACAGAAATTTCACCTATTACTTCCCAAATATCCTTTAATATAATAGCCCAATCATAGTTATCATCCTTTTCATATTCTAAAGCCCACTGACTTATAATTTCTTTAGTTTCTTCTACATTATCATGGGGTTTCCAAGATAAAAACTTTGTTACTTCACTATCTGTTGCCCAGTTTTTAAACATGTCATCAGCATCTGCAACTTCAAGCTTTCTTAGTAAAAACCTCTCTGTATCTATAATTTGAGTTCCTCTATGTGTCAACACACAAATTTCTCCTTTTAACTTAAATCCCTTTACTTTCCTTTAGTATTGTTATACTACCATAATATATAAAATATAATTATTATGAATGACTATCATATAACTTATAATAATCAAACTTACACATTCCACCATCATATAGTACTACTCTGTTGTCAACATAATTAAATCCAAGTTTTTTAATTACAGTTTTAGATGAAGTGTTCTCTGGCTTTACTATTGCAGTTAAAGACTTTAATTCAGTATTTTCAAAAATCCACTTAATTAGTACTTTAGCTGCTTCAGTTGCATATCCTTTACCTTGGTAGCTATCAGAAATACCGTATAAAATCTCAACTTCATTATCTATTTCAGCTTTTGCATGAACTCCTACAACACCAATACATTTATGCTCAACCTTATATTCAATTGCCAATATTATAAAAGGCTCATTTATATTAAACTTTTCATTTAGCCAATTTATCCAAGAAAGTGCATCTGACTTACTATGCAAAACCATATCAGACATCCAGTAAGACACATTTGGTTGTTGACTATAATATACTGCATCCTTTGCATCCGACGGTAAAAAAGGTCTCATAATTAGATTATCTATTTCTATACTAATATTTTTATTTAAAAAATTAATCATAAAATTCCTCTTACAATCTCCACTCCTCAATAATGCTTACTTTCCTATTTGTAGCATCAAGTTCAATCTCACATCCTATTGGTAGTGTAAACATAGGATGTGTATGACAGCAATCAAAATCTGCAATGAATGGTAATTTTTTATTGCCTAATACTTCTAACAATATTTCATATGGTTTTCTACCTGTATTTAAGTCATCAAACAACTCATGCTTTCCAAGTATTAGTCCTGAAATTCTATCAAAAACACCATTTACTTTTAAAAAAGAAAAACTTCTTTCTATTGCTGCAGCATCTTTTAAAGAATCTTCTATAAAGAGTATGTCTCCCTCCTTTATTTCAGGCATGTACTTGCTACTCCATATACCTTGCATTGTATTCAGATTTCCACCTATGACTCTACCTCTAGCAATCCCTTCACAGATCGTAATCCATTTATTTTTTCTTTCTTCTTTGCTTCTATCTTGTGTTTCCCAATTAACATATTCATCTGTCCAATATTGTGGAATTTCAAAAACATAAGGAATTTTTATTTCATCCATTATAATTTCTTTAAAATATTCATAAGTGGCATCAACAAAGGGTGGTAATTCTCCAAATGAAGCTACTAATGCAGGTCCATAATAAGTGCTTATCCCTGTTTGTTCATAAATAGCAAGTAGAATTGCTGTAACATCAGAATAACCTATTATTATTTTAGGATTATTTTTGAACGCTTCATAATCTATATAAGGGAGTAGTGAATTTGAGTTCATTCTTTTAATTCTTGTAGACTTTATCATCCATGTTATTTATCTTATATAGTTCATATCTCATATACCAATTAAATAAGTGTCTTAAATAATATACTTCTACAATTAAAATTCTATCCAATATCTTAAAACTTCTTTACCTGATTCCTTTGAAATTACAGTATTTTCTAACCTTCCACCATTGTGCTCAATTATATTTTTAGAACCAATATTATCAAAGTCACATGTTAATAAAACTTTTTTATGAGCTAACTTCCTTGCCTTTTCCAATATTAATTTTAATATTAACTTACCATATCCCTTTCTTCTATGCCTTGGTGATATATCATAACCAATATGTCCACCTTCTTCATAGTTTGTATCATTAAGCTCATATCTTAATCTAACTGTTCCTAAAATATCCTTATTTTCATTTAAAAGCCACCACTCTGATGACGCAACGTGTCCTGCTTCTAGATTAACTCCCTTTTCCCTCTTCTTGAGATAATCTAAATAACTTTTAAAATCATAATTTGCCCTAGAATATCTTCTCTTAATCACATCTTCTCCATTTTTATTATAGTCATTAAACATTTCAATAAATTTCTCTTCAAGCCAAAGTTCTGGCTGTACTAATTCAATCATCATTTACACCTCAATTCACAATGAAATATATCATATTCCCCTAAGCTCCTTTATGATTTTTAAAAATAATGCTAACTTATAATTAATATATTTCTGTAGCATCCCTCGGTAATTCTTTGATATGCTTTATAAACTCAAAGCTTCTCTTAGCTTCTTCATAATTATATTCATATCCAAATATTTTACCTACTTCAGGTGCAATCTCTTCAAATAACTGGCATGTTGTAATCAACGCATTCCAAGAAGAATCATAATCACTCATATTAAAAGTACTCATTATCCTTGTCCATACATCTAAATCCAAATATTCTTTTAAATATTTATTTGCTTTCCCTATACTTACTTTAAATTCCGTTTGAATACCTACCTTCCAAGATAACATTGTTAATAATTCTTTTCTTACATAACTATTCATTACCTCTATTGTAAAAAGAACTTCTTCTCTCCAAAGTCCTTTTGCACAGTATGGTGCTACCCACCAAAAATTATTACATCGACTAAAATATTGTCCATAGGTAGGTCTTTTAACCCAATAATCTTCATCAGTTGTTGCTGGTATTTGTGGTAAACAGTTGTCTTTATTAAGTAAAGGAACAGTTAACTTATCTCTTCCATATTCCTTTATTAATATCTCTATAGGCTGAATATGCAAGTCAATTCTATTTCCATCTGTAAACTGCATTAAATAGGTGTAGCCATTTTTAAAATCAACATCTCTTCCTTGCATTTTATCAAGCTTATCAGGTTCTTGGAAAATAATTGGCTCACCAAAAACCCTTGTCCACCCTTCATCTCTCAGAAAAGATTCTGTTTCAGTAACTACATAAACAATGTCATAGTCCTGAAAAATATCTTTTTTTACATTAGGATTTGCCCGAGAACCATTCATATACACAGCTCTAATTCGGCTATCTCTATTGGCAACACTCAATATTAAATCAAACATCTCCTTTTCAGTTCTCATGTTATATTTGCCTCATCTCTAATATTTTTTTAACAATATTAATAGAGTTATTTGATACTGATACACAGTTCTTTTCAAATACTTCTACTCCACACTCATTTTCAGTATCTGTTATAGACCTTATTGCTATAAATGGAATATTATTCACGTAGCACACATGAGCAATACTTGCTGTTTCCATATCTACACAAAGTGGATGATATTTAGAAATTATTTCAGTACGACCCTTATCACTTATAAATGCTTCTCCAGTAACAATTCTTCCAAATAATATTTTTTGAGTGAATGTATTTTTATCTATCATTTCTCTACATAATTCAATCAGTTTACTGTCTGCTTTGAAATATATACTTTCCATACATGGATGATATTCAGTCAATATACCTTTATCTACATCATGATATGCTATTTCTGTTGAAATAACAGTATCTCCAATATTTAATATATTATCTACTCCTCCTGCTACCCCTGTTACAATAATATGAGTAATATTGAATTTATCTATTAATATTTGAGTTGCAATGGCCGCATTAACTTTACAAACACCACAATACAATGCAACAACATCTTTGTTTTCATATACACCACTGTAAAATGTTAGCATTGCTACACTTTCTAATTTTTTATTAGAAATCTGCTCAATAAAAGGCATAATTTCATTTTCTGTTGGTCCAATAACCCCGATTTTCAAAAACTCTCCCCCTAATTATTTATTTTAAAGAATAAATCCATAAGAACTTTATAATCTTTCTTTAATACGGATAATACAACATCATCCACAAGCTTGCCTTTCATAATGGTTCTTTCTCTTAAAATCCCCTCTTGAACAAAGTTAGCTTTTTTTAGAGCTTTTACAGAAGCTTCATTACCAAAGGTTACAGTAGCTTCTATCCTATTAAAGTTCATAACTTCAAATCCGAATTTCACCAAAGCCTTTATAGTTTCAGTTGCATATCCTTTATTCCATTCTTCGCGATTAAAGCCATATCCAATCTCGCTTCTTATTGAAGCATCATCAAAGCTCCCTAAATTACAATATCCAATGATTTTATTATCATTCTTTCTTGCTACACCCCATGTAATCTCTTCTTTATTTTTAAATTCATTTTTGTAATGATTTATTATGGATAGTGCATCATCTTTAGTATTAATGGGTGTAAACCAATCATATCTAGCAACTTCTGGATCACTATAAATCTTAAATATCTCTTCTACATCTTCTGGATTTACCTCTCTAAATATTAATCTATCAGATTCTAATTCTGAAAATACCTCAAAGCACGACTTGTCAATTTTCATTTCATGCATAATATTATGACTTGTCACTTAGTATCACTCCTCTTTTTCAAATTAGGCAAGTTTGAACTATCTTATAATTTAAAAATTACTTGTAGTAAATAATCAATCTTATATTTTACATATCTTTGCATAACTAACAAGTGTCATTCTTTCATTTATCGGTATTAGATTACCAACTTTTTTATATCCTAATTTTTCGTATAGATGACAGTTGCCCTTTTCCTGAAATATTGTATCCAAAATCCACTTCTGTGCTTTAGGATAATAACTTTCTATTTGTTTCAATGCTTCTTGTGCAATTCCCCTATTTTGGTATTCTGGAAGAACACATAAAGCTGATATCTTATAAGTCATTTCCTCTAATTCTGTTACTCTAACCCAGCCAACATTAACGTCGTTCAGTTTAAAAATATAAGCAGTAGTATTGGCTCTATCCATCTTTTCTTTAACCATATCAATACTTTCCATTGCAGGATTTACATCATAATCATGATATTTGTCAAGCAATTGTTTAAATGACCTTTTCTGTATATCATGGACAATATCTGCAATATCGCTTGAAATCTGCATCACCTTTAGCATTTCTACTCCCCTTATTTAAATCTACTTATTTCATTCAATACTTCTCTAGCTGTATTTGCAATTTTCTCATATTTAGGTATATCAATTAGTCTAAAGTACAGGCTTTTCAAGAACATATTTACATTAAATGCAATGACTAAATCTTCTGGATACTTTCCTACCTTTTCTATTTTATTAAAACTTTTTATCCATTCTTCAATTTCATCTGTTGGTATTATTTCTCTTTCCAATATAGATTTAACAGCTGTTATTATACGCTCATCTTCAAAATGAATGTATCCATAGTAATTTATATTTAACTTTTTATAAAATGCATCTAGTATGTTATTTAATCTTTCATATCCAATTTCTTCACACTTAGCAAATTCATCAAGAGCATCTGCACCATGGGCAGCTCCATGAGCCCAGCCTTTAACTTCTACATATCCTCTAATATCCTTATCTTCATTATAAAATTTCAAAAGAATATCAAAAGCCTTTTCAATATCACTTTTAGATAAGAACTTATCCATTCTATGTCTATAGATGCATGCTGCAACTATTTCACTTGAAAAGGTTCTACCGAAAACCGAATCATCAATGTTACCTAAACCCTTAAGAATATGATTTTCATCTAAAGCTATCCATAATAGCTCATTAACCTGCTTTTCTGATAGCTGATTTCCATCTATCCACGTAAATAAATTGGAAAGTATAAGATCATCACGTAATTCACTATCAACATCCCCTATATTGTCCATCATTTTCAAAGATAACTCATATGGATTTACCCCTTCTGATACTTTATAATCATTTTCCTTTATACTCTTTAACAATTCTTTTAATTCTTGCTTTTCCAACTTATATTTCTCCCCTTTAACCTTTTATTAAATCCCCGTAATACGCCTTTATTCTATATATAAATCCATAAGAATTTCATCATCATAATTTCCATCTATGTTAAAGAAGTTTCTATGAACTCCCACTTTTTCAAATCCAAGCTTCTCATAAAGATGTTGAGCTTTTTTATTGCTAGCTTTAACACCTAAACTTATAGTTTTTATAGTTTCATGATTCTTAGCAAAGTCTATTAATACTTTCATAACTGTAGTACCAATTCCCATGCTCCAGTATTCCTTTTTTACTGAAATAGCTAATTCACTATTATGGGCTATTCTTTTTCTATTCGGAGCACTAACTTGAGAAACACTAATAATTTGGTTATCTATAATACCTAGGAGCATAAGAGCATTATTATTTTCATTTATATTTTTAATATATTCCCTCTCCTGTTCTACAGTAAGTCTAAACTCATTCTTACCAAATAGAAGGTTATCACTTTCTCCACCAACTATATTTAGATATTCAATCATAGATTCTGTATCTTCTTCTGTTGGTTTTCTTAATATAAGCACCTTGCCATTTTCTAATTTTACTAGCTTTAATATGTCATCCTTCATACTCATCACTTCCTTCATTTACCTTTATGCTTCTAAAAACCTTAAAACTTCTTTTTCTATAAGCTTAAAATCCATAGTTGCTATATCTTCTATGGTATATCTCTTACTTAATTCACCTATTAGCTTAGCTCCTAAGAAATACCCCACATCGCTGATACCTAAAACTTTAAACCAATCACCATAAAAGTCTCTAGTTCCTTTTTCTTTGTCCTTTAGAGCTTCTACATATTTTAATTTAAGTTCTTTTTCTAACTCTTCACAGTCAATGCTCCACTGCTCTCCCCTAGAATCAAAACTACTCTCTCCTAATACTTGTTGAAAATATTGGGCAAAGCCTTCCTCATATATATTCCAGATTCCCTCATTATACTTACTCTGCTCTACCTGCTTTGGTAATTTTGATTCACCTCTTATTTGAAAGTGAACTACATGACAAAGTTCATGACAAACTAAAGCATCTATTTTCTCCTCCTGTTGCCATCCAAGCTTTGCAATCTTATCAACACCAAAGAGCATAGCTCTTTTCCCCTCATATTCATCTACCCATCCAGCAGAATTTAATAATCCCCTATATAACACTATATTTATATCCATTTCAATATGAAATATAGCCTTAACTTTTTCTTCTATACCATTAAAAGTCTTTAAAAGATTCTTATATCCTTCTATCATATTAGGAAAGTCCTCCTCAGACCTATTAAATACCGTAGTTAGTCCTATTTCCTTCCAGTTATACCCTTCTGATTCATAGTCTTCTTTACACTTTCTCCCATCTCTGGAAAATTACTATTGTAAAACTTCTCCCATAACTCCATCTTTTCCTTAGGCTCTTTATTTAAGTTTTCTTCCATAACTCCTTTATAATCCTTAAAAGTATCTATAATTTTCATCACCATAAGTCACCTAGCTTTCTAAAAATCCTAAAAATTACGCTCTCTCTTTAATCCCTACTGAATAATTCTATAATGACAATTACCTTCAATAAATTTTATAACTCTATTACCATTCCATCATAGGCAAAGCTAATATCTTCATAATGATTTTCTAATTCTAAATAATCATCATAGGATTTTCCCCAATCTTCCTCAAGATGTGTCATTATAACCTTTTTTATATTGTATTTATTCTTTAATTCCACTATCTCATCCATTACAAATAATTCTTCTCTTAAGGGATTGCTCTCTTCTAGTTTAAAGTCATTTTTCAGAACATCTCCGATAACGGTATTGCCTATAATTATCACATCAGCACCATTAAATATTTCGTTCTCTGGGAAAGGCTTAACATCACAAGGAGCATATATAAGCTTCTTTTCCCCTTCTTCAAAAACAAATACTGTAGCAGATTCAGCCTTAATTAGAGTTATTTTTATTTCTCCTATTTGTATTGAATCATTAATTACATGTCTTTTTATTAAATTTCTTATTTTTTCATAGTAGTCAAAATATGAGCCATGCTTTGAGCGTATGGAATTTAAATCTTCCATTACATGATCAATAGCTATAACTTCTATGGGATTTTCACATTCTATTCCTTGGGAAATATTTAGCCAATTTAGTCGAAGCTGTTCAAATACCCTCATACCAAGGGTATGATCTGGATCCATATGACTATATAAAACTCTATCTATTTCCTTAATTTCTCCATAATTTAAGCTTTGAGAAATATCCTCTGGAGTGTCTATAAGTAGCTTAGCTTCTTCTAGATATAAGCTACATCCAAATCTTGCATAAGGATTTCCCTTCTTTCTTGCCTCCATACATACTCTACAACAACAAAGTGGCTTTGGTAGAGCAACACATCCCCCACTACCTATTATTTTAAAATTCATAGTAATCCCTCCTATAGCTTCTTAGTTAAAAAATACTCCTTATGTCCTTTAGGGCTATCCTCTAAAATTCCAAAAACCTTATATCCATTCTTCATATAAAAGTCTGGTCCTTGAAAATCGAAGGTATCTAGATGCGCTATATGACATCCTTGACTCCTTGCTGTATCCTCTACTTCTTTCAAAAGTATTGAACCATATCCTCTATTGCGATAATCATCTTTAATCCACAATGTATCAATATAGAAAATACGCCAAAACACAGAGTAAGCTAATATTCCTCCTATGACCTCACCCTTATCATTTTTAATACAACGATTTATCTTAATGTATGGTTCATCTTGCTCAAAGGGCTTAGACAGCTTGTTGTGTTCCATAAGCATATCGTCAATGTAATCTACTTCTTCTTCATTAGGTATTTCTATTTTAATACTTTCTTCATTCATATTTATTTCCCCTTAATATATAAAGTTGGAAATAAGATTAATTAATAATTACTCAATCTTATTTCCTAATTATAGAATTTAATCCTTCTATTTTAATGCCATTTACCATATAGGAAAATGCTGAAACCCGCATGAACAGAACAACTAGTTAACTAGTTATATATTAAAATAGTTATATATGGAACTATTTAAATATACAAATAGTTTCCTATGAATCTATATAACTATTTACATAGCTCATAGGTAAAATTTAATTTTAAATCATGCATTGAATCAGCAATAAATTTTATTTTCTTATATTATTCACAAGGAAACTCCTTTTCACTTTGTTCAAATGAGTAAGTTCCCAGATCTAAATCGTAGATTTAGATGGTCACTTATGCTCCTTCATTTAAGAAGCTGTACTGAGCCATGTATAAGTTATAGTAGAATCCTTTAAGTTTTAATAATTCTTCATGAGTTCCACTTTCTACAATTTCACCATCATCTACTACCATAATTTTGTCACAATCTCTTATAGTTGAAAGTCTATGGGCAATTACAAAGGAAGTTCTTCCATGAAGTAATTTGTTTATACCTTTTTGAACTAATATTTCTGTTGCCGTATCTATATTAGATGTTGCTTCATCAAGGATAAGAATTCTTGGATTTGCAAGTAATGCTCTTGCAAAGGATATAAGTTGTCTTTGTCCTACTGAAAGCCTTGAACCTCTTTCGTTAACTTCTGTGTCATATCCTTTTTCTAATTTCATAATAAAATCATGGGCATTAACTGCCTTTGCTGCTGCTATGATCTCTTCATCAGTAGCATCTAATTTTCCATATCTAATATTTTCCTTAATAGAAGTTGAGAATAAGAAAGTATCTTGAAGCATTATTCCCATTTGGCTTCTTAAGGAATAAAGATTTACCTTAGAAACATCCTTACCATCAATTAAAACTTCCCCTTCAGTAGTATCGTAAAATCTACTGATTAAGCTAGTTATAGTAGTCTTTCCTGCCCCTGTTGGTCCAACTAAGGCGATATTTTCACCTGGTCTTATTTTAAAGTTTACATTGTGAAGTACTTGAACATCTTTCTCATATTCAAAGGAAACATTTTTAAACTCTACCGCTCCCTTAATAGTTGGCATATCTTCACTTCCCTCCATCTCATCAATGGTTGGTACTACATCCATAATTTCAAATATTCTCTCTGCTGCTGCAAAGTTAGTAACTAATGTATTGTAGTAAGAAGCTATATTTATGATTGGTCTCCAGAACATACTTGTATATGATATAAATGCTATTATGGTTCCAATGGAAACTTCTCCACGTCTAGTTAAGGTTGCTCCATACCAAAACACTATGATGGAACTTATTCCAAAGGACATATCTATAAAAGACCAAAGCCAGTCGTTATATTTAACTGCTGATAAAAATCCATCTCTAACCTCACCTACAGCTTTTTCAAATTTCTTAGTAGTTTCTCCTTCAAAGGTGAAGTTTTGAATAATCTTTATCCCTGAAAAAGATTCATGGGTAAAGCCATTTAAATTAGAACGTTTTTGTCTAAATACCTGCCATTTAGCTCTAGCTTTTACCATCATTGTAGATACTACAACTGCAAGTACCGGTAAAATTATTATAGAAACTATAGCCAATTTTGCATTCATTACAAAAAGTATTACTCCTATAGCTATAAGATTTAGTGCCTGTGGTATAACTGTAGTAACAGATTTTGAAAACAGCTCTGAAAGAGAGTTTACGTCTCCAACAACTCTCGCTAAAATCTTTCCTACTGGTCTATCGTCAAAAAAGGAAAATGAGAGTTTTTGTATATGAATATAAAGCTCTTGCCTTATAGTATGCAGTATACTGTGAGTGGTTTTATTCATTTGATAGGTAGATAATTTACTAGCATACATACCTATAACATTTATTCCTACTAACCCTAGACTTATAACTATAAGTCCTACTACATCTTTTACTTCAATATAATTATCTATAGCAATCTTTAAAAGCATAGGGCTTAAAAGCCCTGTACCCATTACTATAAGCATAAGAAAAAGTACTAAAGATACTTTTAACTTATAGGGTTTTACATATTTCACTAATCTTAATAGTATATCCCGACCCTTTAAACTATTAATTTTTTCGTCTTGATTAACTGAATTTTTAGCCATTCTAGCACCTTCTTTCTCTCTTAAAAGTTAGCCACATCTTCATCTGACAACTCTAAGAAATCTTTAAATTGAGTTTGATATATCTCAAAATACTTACCTTTTTTATTTAAGAGTTCTTGATGATTTCCTCTCTCTACTATCTTTCCATCCTCCATATATAAAATCATATCTGCATTTTTTACAGCTGATATTCTATGGGCGATGATAAAGGTAATCTTCTTCGTGTCTCCATGATATAGATTTTTAAGCAATTGATATTCTGTTTCCATATCTAAAGCAGAAGTTGAATCATCTAAAATTAAAATTTTGCTATCTCTTATCAAAGCTCTAGCTATACATAATCTTTGCTTTTGACCTCCTGAGAGTCCAAGACCTCTCTCACCGATTAATGTGTCATATCCATCCTTAAGTCCATCTACAAATTCCTTTGCACAAGCAAGCTCTACAGCCTTTTCTAGTTCTTCTTTAGTAGCATTGTTCTTACCATATTTAAGGTTATTCTCAATAGTATCAGAGAATAAAAAAGAATCTTGTGGAACTATAGAAATACTATCTCTTAAAGATTTTAGGTTTAAATCCTTAAGATTTATACCATCTAAAGTTATTTCTCCTTCTGTAGCATCATAGTTTCTTCCTAAGAGTGCCATTAATGTTGATTTCCCTGAACCTGTAGTACCCATAATAGCTACTGTAGATCCAGCTTTAATATTAAGATTTATATTATCTAATACATTCTTTTCTCCATAGGTAAAAGATACATTTTTAAGTGATAATTTACCTTCTATATTCTGTGGAACAATTCCCTCTTTAGAATTTTCAATAGTAGTGCTTACCTCTAAAATGTTGTTTATCTTTCCTGCTGAAGCTTTAGTTCTAGAGAATAGATTCATAAGCCATCCAAATTCTCTCATTGGCCATATAAGCATCCATAGATAACTAGTGAATGCCACCAATTGACCTACAGTAATCTTATTGTAGATTACTAAAATACCACCTACACAGGTTACAAGAACTACAGAAAGATTCCCTAAGAACTCCTCTAATGGGAAGAATTTAATCCATATCTTTGTATGTTCCATTTGTAAGTCAAAGTTTTTAGAATTGTATTTTAAGAATTTAAGAATTTCATGTTTTTCTCTTCCAAAAGCTTTAACTAGCTTAACTCCAGCAATATTTTCTTGTGCCGTAGTATTTAACTCTGCAATGTGGTCACTTATTCTATCATATACATCATCAATCTTCTTTTCAGATTTTATGGTGATATATGCTATTATTGGCATAGTAGAAAGCGCTACTAAGGTAAGTGTTGGACTTATCCTTAATAATAGAACTGAAGCTATACCAAAGTAGGCTATATTTTCTATTAAAAGCCTAAATCCAAAGCCCATAATGTCCATTATATTATCTGCATCTTCCCCCACCCTTGACATTAATTCACCGGTGTTTACTTTGTCAAAGTAAGAGAAGGACAGTCCTTCAATATGCTTAAATAAAGTTTCTTTTACTTCCTTAGAAATAGTTATTCCTAAATAATCAAATAAGTACTCCTTTAAATATCCAAAGAAAAACTTTATTAATGATATACAACCTATAATAAACAATATTTTATTTATAATTTCATAGTTTTTGCCACGAAGTACATCATCTATAAATATTTCAGTTACATAGGGAATTGTTAAATCTGCTGAAATTACCAGAATCATTGAAACTATACCAAATATAGCTACCCCTAAATGATTTTTTACATAGCTCAAGATTTTTTTCACTTGAATCCCTCCTTCAATGTGGTTATTATTATTAACCTCTTATGTTTTAATGTGTAAAATTAGTATCTGCAAGCCACCTCTTAGTCATAATACTTCCTCCCTTTTGTCATATAATCCCCAATAATGTTAAACTCTGCTGTCTATAAATTTGCTATAGATATAATTAAAAATAAAAAAGTCATAGTCCTATACCTCTTGGTATATAGGACTATGACTTAAATCATCTATAGCGTGAATAATACTAAGGATTTAATCCTTAAATATTAAAATTCATTTTAGGCTTATGTAT
Source organism: Clostridium sp. UBA7503 (assembly GCF_002477055.1). Classification (NCBI taxonomy): domain Bacteria; kingdom Bacillati; phylum Bacillota; class Clostridia; order Eubacteriales; family Clostridiaceae; genus Clostridium; species Clostridium sp. UBA7503. Next base: position 96,068 of record NZ_DLNT01000047.1, on the reverse strand, counting down.
ATTTTACTTATCTTAGTATAAATAATTGTATTAAAAGCCTTATAAATATATAAAAAGTCCCAGGCTACCCTAGGACTTTTCTCACAAAATAGTTTGTTAAAAATCAATCTTTTAAACCTATATTCTGAGGCAGGGTAATATTCCAAATATTAAATTGTAAAATGTTATTATTTGCACCATTAATATTGCCAGCGCCAAGGTTGACTCTAGCATTATAATTATTTCTATTAACTTCATTAATTACTAATAATTTATTTAACATTTTCCTACCTCCTTTTTTAAAATTTATTTTCTACTATTATTTAGTTTTACTAATTTTTACTACCTTTTTATTATATACAATTCATATAAATATTGTCAATAACTTTTTCTAAATTTTTAGAATTTATTAAATATATTTTCTATTGTATAAGTTTCATAAAAAATAGCGACTATAAAATAGTCGCTAAAAATAAAAATATTTACTCTATAAATCATATAATATATTAAAATTTTACCTATTATTTTAAATACAGCTATGAATTAAAATTCTGCTGCTAAATTAGTTAATGCTTTATCACATACTCTATATACGGTCCATTCATCCATTGGTATTGCACCAAGCTGCTTATAGAATTTTATTGATGGTTCATTCCAATCAATACACCACCATTCAAATCTACCACAATCTCTCTCTACAGCTAATTTAGCTAAAAATGAAAGAAGTGCTTTTCCCATTCCTTTTCCTCTCATTTCAGGTCTCACATATAAATCTTCTAAATATAAACCTGGTTTACCTGTGAAGGTTGAGAAGTTGTGGAAAAATAATGCAAAACTTACTGGTATACCTTCATACTCACCAATTACTACTTGAGCTGCCTTTCTAACAAATAATGATTCCATTAAAATTTCTTCAGTAGCAACCACTTCATTTAAAAGCTTTTCATAATCAGCTAATTCCTTTATAAATTTTAGAATTAAAGGTATATCCTTCTCTTCAGCAAATCTTAAAGTATAATTTTCTACTTTAGTTTTTATTGTACCTTCCATGTTAAAAATCCCCCTATAATACATCTTTGTATTTTGAAAGTTAATAAACCTTCTATAATTATATTAACCCTGTACATAGGAGTTTGTAAATAAGCTTTTATTTATACTTAGATAAGTCCCATTTGCTTGTAGTAGGTCTTTCCCTTATTTCTTTTGAAATATTCTTTGTTAATAGCACAAAGAATACAAAGGATATTCCTGAAATTGAAAAATATTTCTTAACATATTTTTTATCTTCTTCAATAGTTGATTTAACAAAATTTACATCTAACTCTTCATATTCCTCTTTTTCATTATTAGCCATGTACTCTAAAGTATCCTCTGCCTCTATTATTTTTATACCAGCAAGTGCTCCATTTCCAGCAAACCATACTATTATACATATAAGTATGGCAATACATCCATTTTTAAATCCACTTTCAGATAATCTGTAATTAATAAGTATATTTTTTACCATATAAATCACTGTTATGAAAACTAATAATATATTTAGTCCTACTATTATATACATGATATCCCCCTTAACATTTTAATACAATTATACCATATATATAATAATGTAAATATTAAATCCTATATAGCTTTTTTAATAGATTTTTATATATTAAATCATATTAAAAGACTGAAATAGTTAATTTATCTATTTCAGTCTTTTTTATTTTATAATAATATCTTCTTTTGTTTATTTGTTAATTTTAATTATTTTTTTCTTTTTAAAACTAATGATCCAATTGCAAGGGTAATTATACCTCCTAAGGCCATTACACCACTTCCAACTATACCACCTGTTTGTGGTATCTTACCTGTTGGTTTGCTTGGAGTATCAGGATTACTTGATTTTCCTGTACCTAGATTACTTGGTTTTTCTGGTTTATCTGGATTACTTGGTTTTTCTGGATTTTCTGGCTTTTCTGGTTTATCTGTCATTTTATATTCTACTATCTCACTTATATTTCCAGCTTCATCTATTGCTCTTGCATATATTGTTGCTTTCACATCAACTTTTACTGATTCTTTATAGATAGTCCACATTTTATTGTCTAAGCTATATTCCATTTTTATTGTATCTTTATCTGCTACAGTTAATGTTATTAAACCATCCTTCTCAGTTATAACTGGAGACTTAGGTGCTGTTCTATCCGGAACTGTATACTGTCCTAGTTCACTTATATTCCCTGCTTTGTCTATAGCTCTTACATATATTGTTGCTTTTTCATCAACTTTTACTGGTTCAGTGTAAATAGTCCAGTTTTTGTCGTCTAAGCTATATTCCATTTTTGCTGTATCTTTGTCTGCTGCTTTTATTGTTACTACACCAGATTTTTCAGTTATAATCGGAGACTTAGGTGCTGTTACATCTGGAGATGTATAGGATACTATCGCACTTATATTACCACTTTCATCAACAGCTCTAACATATATAGTCTCTTGTTCTTTTAATGCTACTGGTTCTGTATAGGCATCCCAGGTTTTATTGTCTAAGCTATATTCCATCTTCACTGTATCCTCATCTGCTGCTGTTAATGTTACTAAGCCATCCTTATCAGTAATAACAGGAGCTTTCGGTGCTGTTATATCAGGTATTGTGTAAGTTATTACACCACTAATATTACCAGCTTCATCTATAGCTCTTACATAAATAGTTGACTTTTCCGGTACCTGTACTGGTTCACTATATTCCTTCCATTCCTTACCATCTAAGCTATATTGTATAACTTTAGTGTCTTCATCTGCTGGTGTTAATGTTACCAAGCCTTTTTCTTCTTTTATTTTTGGAACCCCTGGTGCTGTCCTATCTGGTACTGTATACTGTCCTAGTTCACTTATATTCCCTGCTTTGTCTATAGCTCTTACATATATTGTTGCTTTTTCATCAACTTTTACTGGTTCTGTATAAACAGTCCAAGTTTTATTATCTAAGCTATATTCCATTTTTGTTGTATCTTCATCTGCTGCTGTTAATGTTACTAACCCATTATCTTCAGCTATAGTTGGAGTTTTTGGAGGAGTAATGTCTATTTCTTCAACACTAGTCTTACCATCCTTTACTGTTACAAGGAACATCTTATTTACGCTATCTGCTAAAACTTCTACTTTATATGGCTCTGTTTTATCTACTAGATATAAATAAATATTATCATCTTCTTCATGTCCTTGTGTTATATTCCAATCCACACTATCAACTTTAACACTTGTTACATTAGGTGCTGAAATAGTTGATATATAAGGAGTTAAGTCATTTATTCCTTTTAATGTGCACTCTTCTCCACCTTCACCTTTACCTATTGCTTGTCCTTTACCTGTTGATGTTGCTTTTATTGTACCTTTTAATATGGTTATATCTTGTTTCTTACCACTATAACCACTACCTATAGCTGCACCATAACTACTTGAAGTTGCAGTAATGGTACCACCTTCAATATTTATAGTTCCAGCTTCACTTTTAGAGCCTCCACCTATGGCAGCACCTCTACTTGTAGTTGTAGCATTTACTACACCACCTGAAATATTTATTGATATTTCACCTTTAGCTGAAACACCTGAACCTATGGCTGCTCCAGCAGTTAAGGTACTCTTGCTATTTGATTCAGCGCTTAAACTACCACCTGAAATTAATATATTGTAATCTGTCTTACCCATATTACAATCACCTATAGTTGCGCCATTACTACAGTTAATTGCTTTAATTTCACCACCAGCAACTTTAATTGTTCCAGGTAATTTATCAATATTTTCAGCTCCTGATCCACTACCTATAGTTGCTGATCCATTATAGCTCTTAACATCTGCAATAGCGGTTACCTTACCACCACTTATATTTATATTAGTAGCAATACCTCCATATCCACCTCCTATTGCTGCTCCTGATCCATAGGTAGTAGCATTAATAACACCATCACTTATATTTATTGTACCAGAATCCATAATTTCCTCTGAACTTCCGCCACCAATACATGCTCCATAATTATTTTTTGATGCTATTACATTTAATATACCCTTACCTAATATTTCAAGCTCTGTACCATAAGCTGCACTTATAATAGCTCTATCTGAGTACTCAGATACACTTGTAAGGGTATTATCACCTTTTAATGCTAGAGTATTCTTAACTCCTTTAAATTCAATTGCGTTTTTAAAGAATGAAGTTACTTTTGTATTGAAATTATTTATTACAAGGTCTACATTTCCCTCACAGCTTATGTCTACGCCAGAATATGGATTCATATTTGTATTTGTATTATTTCCAACAATAGATACTGATTTTGCTGTATCTTTTATTACAACTGTTTTGTCTAATAAATCTGCTGGAAGTTTATAATTACCATCACTATAAATTATATATGGCGCTTTTAATTCAGTAGTGAGCTCATCTTTATCTACAACTTTTAATGTAGTAGAATCTGTTTTTCCATTAGCTGTAGAAACTGTAATTGTGGTTTCACCTTTAGTCAAAGCCTTAACATAACCTGTTTCACTTATTGTTGCAACATCTTTATTAGAAGATGACCATGTTAAAGTCTTCTCCTTTGCGTTATAAGGATTTACTTTAGCAGTCATTTGGTATTCTGAATTTTCTGCCAATTCAAGATTCTTATCATTCAAGGTTACACTTTCAGGCGCAATATCACCTTCAGATAATGCAATAGAACCAGTTTCTAGAAAATTCATAGCATAATCCACGGCTACGACTTTTACAGATTCCATATTTAAGTCATCTATCTTAAATATTTGTTCGTATTCACTTCCTATTTTATCCTTATCTAACACAATAATTTCTGTTAAAGGCTCTCCTTTTTCATCTACTAATTGCATACCTTGTAAGTAATGATTATCTTTTAAAGTTATAGTTAGATATTTTACTCCATCAATTGTTTGAATTTTTGTATTTATCAATTCTGGTTCTTGTGTATCAATTGTAACTGGGAATTTAATCTCTTGTAAATCCTTTTCATCCCCATCTACTGGTATTCCACTTATTTTATAAGTATAAACTCCATCCTCAAGAGGCTTATTTTCCTTACTATTCATACTATCCCAACCAGCACCATCTACTGCATAGGTAATGATACCACTATTTCCATCATAGAAGGATTTAGTTTCTTTTCCAGCTTTATTTTTATAAACTTCATTGCCTTTGCTATCAGTTACTGTGTAACTTACTTCTTCTGAATTTCTCAATAATCCAACTACTGCATTTACAGAGTAAGAGCCGTTAATATTTGGTCCTATAGCAATCTTATTTTCATCAGCTAATACAGTTTTATCCTTCCCATTGAAAAGATTTACCCCTAGGTAACTTCCTTTCCAAGTAGTTCTATTGAAATATCCAAGAGTAGTTTCATACATAGCTGCTGTTTCATCATCGTATAAATCGTTATCAAATATTGGTATAGCTTGCCAATCTCCATAGAAACCTACAAATGGTAAATTCAAATTAATCATATCCGCATTTTCAGATATAAGTGTAACAAAACCATCAATAAAAGTTCCATTATTACAGACTTTTAAATCTTTCTTTGCACTATCAGTAAGTTTTAAAGAAATACTTATAGATTCTGTTTTTCCTCCATCTACTGTTATACTATTACCCTCTACTCCTTCTAATGTAACACTTACCTTAGATCCATCTGATTCTTCAGAAGCTTGTGCAAAGAATTTCCCTTCATCTGTAGCCAATATTTTTTCTGTTAAAACTGTAGTATCTACAGTATACTTAACTGGCAAATCTGATGTGTTCTTTACACTAAATTTAAAAGAATATTCACCAGATGCACTATCACCCAGTTCAGCCTTTGGTTTTCCATCACTTCCAATTAAGTATGCTGATGTTTTTACAGCACTATAAATATTAGCAACTCCAGAACCTTGTTTACGTGGTGAATATGCAACGCCATCTGGATCAATTGCAGGAATTGCTGTACTCATCAACAATTGTGTTGCTAATAATTCTTTCTCCTTCATTGTTAAAGAAGGAAACTTTTCATTTATATATTGTCTCACTAAGCTACAAGCACCAGCCATATGAGGGGTAGCCATTGATGTACCACTCATTGAACCATAAACTCCTCCTGGTAATGTAGAGTATATGTCTCCTCCCGGAGCTGTTATTTCTGGCTTTAATTTCAAATCTGGGCTTACACCCCAAGATGAAAAGTCAGACATTTGACCTTTGGAAATTGAATCAAAGGCCTCCTTATATGATTTTGATATAGAAATGTTTTTTCCTGACTGATTAACGAGGATTTCACCATGTTCCTTTGAAATAAAAATAGCTGGTATTTTACCTTCAGTCTTCATATTTAATAGCTTTCCTGGAGCATTATCATAAACAATAATTCCTGATGCTCCTGCAGTAACAGCATTAGTCTCTTTCTCTGTAAAATTTATGATTCCACGTTTTACTAAAGCTATTTTACCCTTTACATCAATATTTTTAAAATCATCTACTGTGCCAATACCTGGAATAACTACATATTCTACTGAGTCGCCTTCAAGAGAATTAAATTCTTTACTAGTTCCCTCATTTGCATCTGTATATCTTATTTTTGTTTCACCTACTAATATATATGCTCCAATTATTTTGCTGTTATTAATACTTGCAACTGATGTGGCAGCATTATAGGTTGATGGAGATCCCACCATAGAATTATCTGGATTAGATACTAATGGAAGATCTATTCCTAAATTAGAATTATAAGTTGAACTATAGTCATTTCCTGCTGCACACATTAAATTTATTCCTGCTTCTGCTACTCTATCATAGGTTTTATTAATTACCTCTTCAGCTTCTGCTGTAAATCCAGCCCCTGAACCAAGACTCATATTAATTGCATCTGCACCTAATGCTACTGCATCGTTTAATGCTGCTAAAATATCACTATCTCTTGCCCCACTAGACTTATCACTAAATACTTTCATAATCATAAGTTGTGCATCTGGGGCAACTCCAGTTAAATTTTCACCATTAGCCCCTACTGTTCCAGCTACATGAGTACCATGACTTTTTAAATCATTTACATCATTATCTTTATCTGCATAATCATAAGCAAAAGGAATCTTTTTACTGTTATATATTTTACCCTTTGCATTTGTATATTTAGAATTCATAAGGTCAGTAATTTCAGTTTCTGTGTACTTTACGTCTTCTGGACTATTTTTAAAAGCTTCGTGATTAACATCTAGTCCAGTATCTAACACTGCAACAACCATATTTTTACCTGTATATCCTGCTTTATTAGCCTCTGTAGAACTAATAATTTCACTACTATATTCCATGGTTGGCTCATGTCCAACTTCTGGTTCTGGCAAATGGTGAACTGTTGAAACAAATGCATTCTTAACTCCATTAACTGTCTTAATGGTATCTAAATGACCATATTTAGCAGTAAAGGAAAATCCATTCATTACCACAGTGTATCGTTGTTCCACAACTATAGGTACTTCTTGCAAAATTCTTTTCGATACAACTTCTTGTTCCTTTAATAATTTGTTGTTAATTCCTTGTAATTTTGCTGATGTGATAAAAGATGATACATTATCAGATGTCTTCCCTGCTGAATAATATTCAATTAAAGGCTTGTCCTCTAATTCAACAATAATAGTTACCTCATCATCAGGTTTATACAGTGAATCCAATTCACTATTTGACCTGGCATCTGCTATAGTACTTAATATGGACTTTTCTCCTTTTATAATTGGGTGTGCTCTACTTACATCTATTTTCTGGTCATTAGTATCTGAATATGCTACAAATCCATTTGTAGTAAATACAGAAGTGGTCATAATACTAATAGTAAAAATTCCTGCCATGATACGCCTTAACCTATCACTTTTCATACATATCCCCCCTATACATTTTTAATGTATTTTTTTACATTTATAACAATATTTTAACATTATATGGATTTATTTCAAGCGAATTATTTCTTTGTATTTCTCACTTTTACTACATAAAAAAATATTTATATCTTATGTGATTTATATTTTGGGATTTTTAAACATATACGTGTACTAAAATATAAATAATTACAATATATTTAAATTATATTTTACATAAAAAATATCCTAGGCATTACTACCTAGGATATTTTACTATTCTCTTATTTTATTTATTATTTATTCTATTTACTAAGTCTTGTACAGCTGCTTTATTAACCTGTCCGCCAACTTCTACTACTTTCTTAACTAACATCTTATCTGCTAAAGACTTTTGTTTATCAGATAAATTAGAATTAGTTATTATAACTGGGGAACCTGTTTTAGCTGCTAGAGGTGCAACTACTAGAGAATCTACTAATTTCATGCTTTCAGTTACATACATATTTTTTTGCTCTTTTGCAAATAATTTTTCTATAACTAATGCATTAGTTTCGTATCTATTTGCTCCTCCTATTCTATTTTTAGCTATATCCTCAGATGTTATTTTATTTAAATCTTTCATAACTGAGTTCTTAACTACAGTTTCTCCACCTATAACATAAGCTGATTTAAGTTTTTGATTCTTAAGCCATGATAATACTTTCTTAGGAACCTTTTTAGCTTCAACTAATATTATTGGAGTCTTATCTGTAGCTGCTTTAGATGAAATAGTTAATGCATCTGCTGGAGCATATCCACCTGCTACATAGATATTCTCAACATTCTTTTGTCTATCTATCTGTGTAGCTACTGCTAGTGATGTTTCATATCTATTTGCTCCACCTAATCTTACTACATCAATTCCCATCTTAGCCATCTCTTTAACTGTAGCTTCAGATATAACACTTGTTCCACCTACTACATAAACTGTTTTAACACCTAATCTCTTTAATTCAGTCTTCGTACCTTCAGTTAATTTATCAGCTTCAGTTAATAATATTGGTGCATCGTAGTTTGCTGCAAGAGGTGCTGCTACTAAAGCATCAGCATAAGCTGCTCCATTAGCTATTACAGCCATATCTGAATTCTTCCAACCAACCTTACTAACTTCTACTGCTGTTGCATATCTATCTTTTCCATATAATCTGTCAGTAGACTCAACAATCTTTTTAACCTTTTTAATAGTTATTTCCTTAACAGTTGTATTTCCTGCATCATCTATAGCTTCAACAGAAATCTTGTTTTCACCTTCAGCTAATTTTACTTCATAAGCTAAATCATATTTAGCACTTTCTAAATCATTAAAGTATGACCAATCTGGTGCTATTGTTTTAACAACATTACCATTTACCTTAACTTTTAAGCTTGGTAGGTTATCATTTATTTTACCAGAAATAATTACTGAATCTTTAGTAGTTTCAGATGGTATAGCTTCAAGGTTAACTACTGGTGCTGTAGTATCTACAAACAATTTATGAGCAAACTCTATTTTATTATTTGCAGCATCTCTAGCAGCAACCATAATGCTATGATATCCATCTTTTAATTCTACTTCAGTTGAGAAATTCCAAAGACCACTATGAGTATCAAAGGTTAATGGTACATTCTTTCCATTTACAGTAAACTCTGCTATAGCTGAAGCATCCTTTACAGTACCTTCAACAACTACTTTACCACTCTTTGATACTCCAAAGAATTCTGGTCCTTCAACCATCACTGTCGGAATTGTAGTATCTCCTTGTGCTGCTCCTGTAGGCTCCTTATATTCTCCTGTAGTTGCCTCTGTTACTTTAAGCGAAGTTTTATTTTGCGCATAGTCATAAACTTCTACAGAACACTTTTTATAATCTAACTTGCTTAAATCAAATTTTCCTGTTGCATTTTCTTCTACTGCTTTACCATCACTAATAAGTACATATTTATAAACATGTCCCTTATTATTGTCTTCTGCAATTACTTCTAGCTGTTTTGTATCTTTATTATAATTAACTTTATTAACTGCAGGTGCCTTTGTATCAACATTTACCTTAAAGTCAAAGTTTTGCCACTTAGAATTTTCATAATCTACTTTTGCTTTAACTCTATAAGTATATGCACCATCTGCAACTACCTTACTGTTAACAGTTCCATCCCAAGTAGCATCTTCACGTACACTATATTTTGCATATTTCCCATCATGGTAATGCTTTCCTACATTGAAATCTTGAGTTAAATTTCTTATAACTTTTCCATCTTTATCTAATACTTCTATATCTAATTCCTTCATATTTCTTAAGTAAGAAAGAACAGGTAATATTGTGTCATTTGCACCATCACCATTCGGAGAGAATGCAATTTTATTTCCATCTGCATTTTTACCTGATAAATCTACACCGAGAAAATCTAAATCACTATTTGCTATAGATGTAACTCCATAGAAAGAAGCTCTTTTTGTTTCATAGATTGATGCATCTATAGCTGGAGCTTTATCCCATTCACCTTTAAATCCTAGATATGGAATACTTAAAGTTGGGTTTGTATCTGTAGGATCAGTTAAAGTTACAAATCCTTCCACATATCCACCATTTACAAAAACTTCTTCAATAGATTTTTTATTCATTCCAGTTATAGTATTGTTTAAATCCACAGTAGCAGTAATTTTAGTTTTACCCTTTGCAGCTACTTTAATTGTATTATTACTAAAAGATATTGGGAATTTTTTAGTATCTTTATTAATTATATTCTGTGCTTCCAAATAAGTGTATTGGTCATCTACTAAATCTGTTTGAACAGTACCTGCCACATTATAAGTTAATTCTTTATCACCAAAGTTTTGAACTTCTATAGTAAATGTAGCTTTATTATCTTTAATTTCTTTTAAATTAACCTTACATTCACCAGTAGTTGTATCTGTAACTATAGCTGGTGTAGTAGTCGCCGCTTGAAGGTCCATAACTCCAGCACCCTGTCTTCTAGGTGATGTATAGTTAGGTCCTGCAACTACTCCAGCTGCCTGATTTGCTCCATTATCTACATGAGCTATAGCTGTACTCATCATTAACTTTTTAGCCATTTTAGCTCTTGCTTCACCAGTTAATTTAAAGTCTTTATCTACTCTTTGAAGTACTAATGCTGATCCACCTGCCACATGTGGTGATGCCATAGACGTACCACTCATGTTTCCATATTTATTATTATTTAATGTTGACCATATATTACCACCTGGCGCAGTAATTTCAGGTTTAAACTCTAAATCTGGAGTAGTTCCCCAAGATGTAAAATCTGACATACTTCCTTTAACTGTATTAGGAACTGATGTAGTATTTCCATTTGCTACAACCTTAACTTCTGAAGTTTTAAGTTGTGTAGCAATTTTAGCACCAAATGAATTTCCTATAAACAACGCTGGAATTGTACCACCCTCTGGATACATCATGCTTATAAGTCCTTCTCCACCACTAGCATTATTATAAACTATAACTGCAGTAGCACCTGCTGTTTCAGCATTAGCTATTTTATCTGTAAAATTATAACCACCACGCTCGATCAAAGCTAAATTACCTTTTACTTCTGCTGGGAAGTGTTCTGGTAATCCACCTAATCCACAATCTACAGCTTTAAGTTCTTTTCCTTTAAATACAGATAAAATATCTGTTCCTGATGAAGTATATGGAGCTATATTCTTTTCTCCACCAATTGAAAATTCTAGTCCATATCCAGTAACAATATTGTTTTCTATAGATGCTACTTGAAGAGAATCTGTTGCTAACCCTGGAGAACCAACAACACCGTAGTCAGGATTCTCAGCATATGGATTATCATGCCCATTTCCAAACACATTAGAATTTCCTGCTGATATTGCCATAACTACACCATTATCAACAGCTCTATTAACAGCAACTTGCTCTAAATCTGTATCATCTACAAAGGATGCCGTTGAGCCTAAACTCATATTAATAACATCTGCACCAAGAAGTACGGAATCATCTATAGCCTTAACTATAACATCACCAAAGGTAGAAGCCATAGCTGGGTCATTACCAAATACCTTCATTGCAAGAATTTGTGCTTCCGGAGCAACTCCCTTAATTCCATCCTTGCTAGTATCTCCATTAGCTCCTACTGTTCCTGCAACGTGCATTCCATGCATTGAAGCATCTGGACCTAAATCTAAGATTTCTTGGTTATTGTCCATATAGTTGTATCCATAAGGAACTTTTGTGGTTCTATAGGTACCTGGTAATTTTTTTTCCTTAGATATAGCTTGTACTTCTGTTTCTTGAAGTTCAGCTTTATTTTGATCTGTAAGAACCATATCTTTATGTGATGAATCCACACCAGTATCAATAACTGCTACTACTGTACCTTCCCCATTGTATCCACTAGTCCAGGTTTGCTCTGTTTTTATGATTTCACCACTATTATTCATCATAGGCTCTGGTCTTTCATATTCATTAGCAATAGTAACTGACTTAACTCCAGCCATGCTTTCAAGATTTTTAGCTTGTCCTAATGTAGTTTTCATACTAAATCCATTAGCTACATTAGTAAAACTATTTATAATTTCAAATTTAATTCCTTTAGAACTTATCTTACTTTGTAATGAGCGTTGTTCTTTTAAAACTTGGTTTTGAAGTTTACCAACTTCAAATTTACTCATTTCATCAAGTTTTATCCCCTTCTTAGTAGCCTTTTCAAGTACTGCCTCGCTGTCTAACTCTACTACAATTCTAACTTCATCAGAGTCTTTAATTGTTTGAAGTGCTGGCTCTTGTTTTATCTGAGCCTGTAACACCATTAGTTTTTCTTTGCTTTGTCCCAAAGACTTAACTAGTTCACTAGGAGAAGCAAAAGCTGTCATTGTTGAACCTAACACTAAAGATAGAGCTAGTCCAACAGAAATGCCCTTTTTAAAGTTCATTAAATTACCCCCTTGATATATAATTTTCTTAACCTTATATGATATGTATATAAACTTATTAACTTATGCTAATTATTTTATATACTTTTAAGAATATATTAACAGTATAAGAATTTATTTCAATAAAAAAATTATCTTATTTTTCTTACATAAATACTAATATATTACAAAAAAATACTTTTTATTGTTTTTTAATCCATATATTTGGTATTTTTTCAACATATAAATACATAATAATTCAAATATATACATTATTTCAAAAATAAAGTATAGTATAAATTTTAATTTTGTATACCTAATCATTTTTAATTTTATTTTAAATTTATACTTTATTAACTATATATTCATTGATTTTATAATCAAATTATGATTTAAAATAACATTGATTTATTTTGTATTGATCCATTTTATCTATTATTAAGTATAAATAATCCTTTTTATATAGTATAGTAAAATGCATAATATACTAATTATTGCTTACCCTACTATTTAATAAATAATTAAGGAGAGTTTTATATGAATCCAAATAAAAACTTACTAATAAAAAATGCTGTTCATGAAGGCTATAAAAGCATAGCTTTTGGAAATACAGATAAAAATAGTTGCTGTAGCACTAGTAAAATATCTCTTAATAAATCCGTAGTGGAAATTTGAAATAAAATAGGGTACTCTGAAGAAGAAATAAACTCTGTATCTTTAGGAGTAAATATGGGACTTGGATGTGGTAATCCTCTTTCTATATCTAAGTTGAGTCCTAATGAAATTCTTCTGGATTTGGGAAGCGGCGGTGGATTTGATTGTTTTCTAGCTTTAAAAAAAGTTGGTCCTAAGGAATATGAGGAAAAGTGGGGACATAATCTTAAAGTTGGAGAATACATAATGTCTTCATATATAAAAGCATTTAAATAATACTTAAATAAAAAATGATTAGAGATAATTTACTCTAATCATTTTTACACTAAAGATGTTATATCATTTATTAGATTTTAATACTACCATTATAATTATCTACTATTTAAAATTGAAATACATTCTTTTGTAGATACTAATTGTTGCTCACCATTTTCCATATTTTTCAACAGGATTTTATTAGATATTTTCTCATCTTCTCCAATAATAATGACATATGGTATAGCTAATTTATTTGCATATCTCATTTTCTTAGCAAACTTTCCACCTTCAAGGTAAATATCAACCTTAATCTCAGATTGTCTTAATTTATTACAAACTTCAATACCATAATCAAAATCTTCATCCATTGGTATCACTAAAACATCTATAAGCGAATTACTATCTAAATCTATAATATTACTTTCCATAAAACTCCAGAATAATCTTGTTAATCCAATAGATATACCAACTCCTGGAAGTTTTTTATCAGTATAGAACTGGGCTAAATCATCATATCTCCCACCCGAACACACTGAACCAAATTCCGGATAATCATCTAAGAATGTTTCATATACTGTTCCAGTATAATAATCTAATCCTCTAGTTATCTTAAAGTCAATCACATAATTTTTATCCGGAATTCCAAAAGCTTTTATATACTTATTTACAGTTTCTAATTCTTCAACACCTTCTAAAAATCTTTCGTTGGCCACTGAACTATTTTTTAAGAACTGAATCTTCTCCTCATTGCTACCTTCTATAGTTATAAATTTAATAACCTCATCTATTCCTTCACTGGTTTTTATATATTCCTGTAATTCTTCTCTGACCTTAGCTTCTCCAATCTTTTCAATTTTATCTACAACTCTTAATACCTCTATATAATTATCTATATCTAAACTCCTCAAAAATCCATCTAGGATTTTTCTATTATTAATTCTTATTTTAAAGTTATCAAAACCTAACTCTTTAAATATTTTATATATAGTACTAGGAATCTGAGCATCATTTACTATACTTAATGCTCCATTGCCAATTACATCTACATCGCATTGATAAAATTCTCTAAATCTCCCCCTCTGATTCCTCTCACCTCTATAAACTTTTCCAATTTGATATCTCTTAAATGGAAATGCTATTTCTTCCATGTGCTGAGCTACATAACGTGCAAGTGGTACTGTTAAGTCAAATCTTAATGCCATCTCTGTACTACCCTTAGTTAAAGTATATATTTGCTTTTCTGTATCGCCACCAGTTTTAGCAAGTAATACTTCACTTTTTTCAATTATAGGAGTGTCAATAGGTAGAAATCCAAAAGACTCATAATTTCTTCTAATGACATCATAAACATTATTAAAGGCCACTTGCTCCCTTGGAGTAAGCTCCATAAATCCTGGCAATATACTAGGCTTTGTTATTTTTATACTCATATCAATCTCTCCTTAACTTGTAAAAATTATATAATATTCATCTGAAAATCTGAAGCTTTCATACTATAAAAAAATCTCTAAAGACAACTAGTATCCTTAGAGATATAAAACTCAATAACTCCATAGATACATTTGCCTTCGCACAAATAGGCCCTATCTATGGCTTAATTTTAAAACCATAATTATAAGACCTTGCATCTATGATGATGTTCATATTTTCTATTTGATAAGTATTTCACTACAACCATCTCCTGTGTAAATAAATCCTATTATAAATAATTTATCATTTAATATATTTCATGTCAATAATTTTAAGTGACTTATACTCTAATTACTATCTAAGCCCTTTTTATAAATCTAAGGATTTAGATAATCCCTCTCTTCTATTTCCGTTTCGACCAATGACTGTGTGGGCTGTAATTAGAGAATTTAGAACTGACTCCTCTACAGCTTCTGCAGCTGCTCTAAAAAAGAAGTCGATATAATTTTCATTAATTACATTAACTTTACTAGTTACACATTCCTCATAATGTTTAATTTTATTAGCTGTACTAAAAGCAATTGCTATATCACCACTTCCATTTCCAAGATAAGAACCTAATCTTGTTATACCCACAATACTTCTCTTTGCTACTCTTTTCAATTGTCTTGGTGATAGTGGAGCATCTGTAGCTAAAATTATCATAATAGATCCCTTTTCCAAATTATCTATATTACAGTTTGAGTTAGTTACATTTATATCTATGTTATTACCATATAAGATAGATTTTATATCATTGTTATTAAGTATAAAATCTTCCTTGATTCCAAAATTGGATAATACCAATGCACCTAGCGTATATTCTTCATCTTTTATATTTATTTTTCTAGAAGAAGATCCTATGCCACCCTTATACCCAAAGCAACTCATTCCAGTTCCTGCCCCTACTGCTCCCTCTAAAAAATCTGTAGATGCATTATTTATACTTTCAAATACGTGCTCTTCTTTAACATGAAGTCCTCTAATGTCATTTAGATATCCATCATTACATTCTCCAACTATAGGGTTAATAGTTCCCGTTTTAACACCTATATCATTGTTTATTGAAAGCATATATCTAACTAATCCTTGACTTACTGTCCCTACATTTAAAGTATTTGTAAGCATAATTGGTGTTTCAATTGTTCCAAGCTCCTCTAATTGTATAGTTCCTACAGTCTTTCCAAAACCATTTATTACGTGAACAGCTCCATATACTTTATCCTTGAATAGATTTCCATCATGGGGTAATATAGCTGTTACTCCTGTGTTTACATCTCCATCTTTTAATGTAACATTACCTACCCTTACTCCTTTTACATCAGTAATCTTATTTTTTTCTCCCTTTGGTAATTTTCCTACAGTAACTTCATAATCTCTAATTCTCTTCATTATTTCCTCCTAAATTTAAATCACTTATTATAACACTCTATACACTTATCTATATATTCTTAAATAATGACTTATTAAATATTCATCTTCTTAATTTTACTATAATATGTTTCTGAATTCCAAAGTTTTATAATTTTTTCCACTTTTATTTTCAATGGCATATATGTTCATTGAAAGGAGTTGATACTATGGCAATAACAAATACTAAAAATAATACAACCTTAGTTATTAAATACACAAAGGGGCAAAACCAGGATGGTAGTCCGAAATTCCAAAGTCAAAAATTTTCAAAGGTAAGTGGATCTGCTACCGATGAAGAAGCTTACAATTTGGGCATAGTAATTGGATCTGTACTAATAAGTGAGCCTACAGAAATTAGAAAACTAGATGATTATACTTTGAATGAAGGCTAATGATAAAAAATTTCTACTCTCTCATAATTATAATTCTAAAAAATAAGGAGGATTAATAATGGAAAAAAAGTTAGTTATGACCTTTAAGGATGAAACGGAAAATAAGTTTAATCTTACAGTTAACTCTGTTAAAGATAGTATATTGCCTACAGAAATTAACAATATAATGGACTATATTATATCAACTGGAATATTTAAAAGCAAAAATGGAAAATTAGTTTCTAAAACTTCTGCTATAACCGTAGATACTAGCACCACTGAACACCCAGTAGGTAACTAAAAAGGAGTGCTAAGCACGAGGGTACTTTTTCAGCATCCTCGTGTTTATATCACTCCCTTTTTATATTTTCATTTCCTTTCACCTGTATCTCTTGCTATAAGCTAAAATTAATTACTATATAATGTCTAAATCTAATTCATTTCTTAACATATCTTCGTAGGTTTCTCTTTTACATATGAGCCTTGGTCCTAATTTTCCAACTAAAACCACTGGTGCCTTAGGAATCTTATTATAATTACTACTCATGGAATAGCAATAGGCTCCTGTAGAAAGCACTGCTAATATATCACCTTTTTTTACCTTTGGAAGACTTATATCATTAATTAATACATCTCCAGATTCACAACATTTACCAGAAATGGTAACCATAGCTTCTTCATTATTTTCTACATTATTGGCTATTAATCCTTGATACTGTGCACTATATAATGATGGCCTTATATTATCTGTCATTCCCCCATCTACAGATACATATTTTTTAATATTAGGAATTTCTTTAACTCCTCCAATAGTATATAAAGTGATTCCACTATTTCCAACTATACTTCTACCTGGTTCTATTATTATATTAGGATTTTTCATCTGCAATTTTCTACTATAACTCTCTACTTCATTTAAAATTCCAGCACAATATTCTTCTATAGTTTTGGGATCATCACCTTCACCATAATATATACCAAAACCTCCACCTAAGTTAAGTTCTGTCATACTAATTTCAAAATGATTATTAATATTATTCATTAAATTAATCATAATCCTTACAGCTTCTCTATATGGTTCTATATCAAATATCTGCGATCCTATATGACAGTGAAGTCCTTTTAAATTTATATTCTCAAGCTCACTTATACTCTTTACTACTCTAAATATATTATCCTCCAAAAGAGTAAATCCAAACTTAGAATCAATCTGTCCAGTCTTGATATATTCATGAGTATGTGCCTCAATTCCCGGAATTATTCTAAGTAATATATCTTGAGTTTTTCCATAAACCTCACATATATTATTAATATTCTCTAATTCCATCATATTGTCCACAATAAAGGTTCCAACACCCGCTTTTATTCCTAGTTTTATTTCTTCAATAGTTTTATTATTTCCATGAAAATATACTTTATCCATAGGAAATTCACTGACTATAGCAGTGTAAATTTCTCCTCCTGATACAACATCCAGGCATAGTCCTTCATTCTTCATGACTTGAACAATAGCCTTAGTTAAAAACGCTTTTCCAGCATAGGCTACTTTGTTATCATTCATTTTTGCACCCATGGCTTTCATATATCTTCTACAGTTATCTCTAATTTGCTCTTCATCCATGACGTAAAGAGGAGTTCCAAATTTCTTAACCAGCTCTAAAGTATTAATTTCACCCACAAAAAGATTGTTTTCTCTAACATTCATTGTTCCAAATAAGTTCATAGTAAATTCTCCTTTCAGCTCCCCACTATAAGTTTATGAGAGTAATATTTATTTGGGTACTTATGTACCAAAATAAAAAAAGGCGGACAAAGGAACACCTTTGTCACGCTCAATTTAATTCAATATGAACACAACAGGTGTTACTTTGTAGCTCTCCACTATTTTCATAGTGGCAGTATAGCACATATTTTGTACTATCCCAGAGTATATCCTTGCCAGGTTATTCTCTTCGGCTTTTCTCCCCTTTCTTCTTGTATCATCGTGTGCCCACTTCTCAAGAATACTTTTGGTAAAAGCTCCTCTACCCTAAATAACATCTCTTAATTATCTAAATTTAATTTTAATACTTATTGGGATAAATATTTTAATTTTCTTAATAATATAATACTCAACAAACATAGTCAATATTTATTTGATATATTTTTTAATACAGCGTATACATTTCAAATTTCACTTCTTTTATTTTGTAATTATTACTTTATTTTCTTGATATAATTCATAACTAATCATATAATTTTTATATAGTATTATATACTATATTTAGGAGGTATCTCTATGGGAATAAATATTGTACTTTTAATTGTTGCAGCCTTATTCTTTAGTATTGGAATATGCATAAGTGAATTAAAGTGGTATTGGCTAATCTCAGGATACAACATTATTAGTAAAGAAGAAAAAGCAAATGTGGAAATTAAAGCCTTAGGAAATCATATAAGTAAAATATTCTTTTTTATCTCTAGTTTAAACATTGTGGGATTTCTATTAAACTATTTTTTTAATATTTCTTTAGCTATCTTTATAGTTCTAAATGTAATTGTAATACTGTATTCTATTTATTATTGTCAACGCTTTGACCATAATCCAAACTCTAGTAAAGAAACAAAAATTGTATTAGTAATAGTTATATTTATTATGCTGATAACTTGTATACCTATAATGGCTATTGGTTATTCCTCAACTAAAGTAACAATCACTGATACTTCTATAAAAATATCTAGTGGAGTTAATGCTTTAATTCCAAAGGATAAAATAAAAAGTATTTCTCTAGTAAATGAAATGCCTAAAACTCTTATTAGGACAGGCGGCATAGGCATGGGTGGAATTCAAAAAGGAAATTATAGTCTATATAATGATATTAAAGCTAAGCTATTCTTAGCTAGTAAAGAGGGTCCCTTCATTGAAATCATATTGGACTCAAGCCCTTCCCATTATTACATTAACTACAAAGATTCAAAAAACACTAAGACAACCTATGAGGATATTATAAATAAATTAGATTTAGATAAATAATACAATAACATGAATTTTTATTATAATACTACTACCATATATACAATATATTACTAGTATTATTCTATATAATTATACAAATGATAATATTACTTATATTAAGGAGGAAGTATTATGTCTAAAAATTCTTGTAAAACTAAAAATAAAAAAACTACTTCACTAAAATCTGATCCAATGTCCCCTAAATACCAAGAGGGTGTTAAAAATAAAGCTAATGAGCATTCTCCATATGGAGAAAATGAACCTTCTACTCATACTACCTTTAGATAAGATAAGCTAACTAGGAATAATCTTTTACAATTTTATTCTTAGTTAGCTTTAAACTTATAATTTAGTTATACTATTTTTCATTATTAAATATGGTAAACAGGTCTTTTATTTTAAGTCTGTTTCCTGTATGAAGTATTACTACAGAATATACTCTAGCTGTAAATAGAGTCAATACTATAATTGTTACTATTAATATTAATAATGAAACTCCCATTTGAACTATACCTATTGTTTCTGACAAAATCATAGATGGTATATAAAATGGTGCTGAAAATGGTACATAGGTTGCAATGGTTCCTATCACTGATTCTGGAGACATTATAGCCGCATATGCTAGGTAAAAACCTATTATTGAAATAAATGATACTGGCATTATAGCTGTATTTAAGTCCTCTAACTTACTTATAGTTGCACCAACTAAAGCATTTATAATAGCATATAGTACATATCCTAATATAAAGAATAGTATTATTAGTATCACTTGTATAACTGGAATTTTTCCAAGTACTGCTGATATATCAAATACATTGGCAGAAGAATCTATAAATTTCTTAACTATAGCTCCACTTCCTATAAAAGATATATAGGACGTTAGTAATATAGATGCGAATTGAGTTATTGCTAAGAATCCCATACCAACACACTTACCTACAACAAGTTCCATTGGTTTAGTTGATGTAAGCAATAATTCCATTACTCTTGAGGTTTTCTCTGCAACTATAGAACTGGCAACCCAATATCCATAAAAATAAATTATATAGAATAGTAGCATACACGCTACCATAGGAAATACCATTTTTATTATCATATCTTCCAATGTATCATCCTCATCACCTGCAGTAAATACTTGAGTGTTTATAGGTGTAGATAATTTTCCTAGCTCTTCTTGTGATACTCCAGCCTTAATTAATCTACCATTATTTAAAATACTAGATATAGTTTCTGCTAGTATTTGTCCATCCTCTGAAGATACAGTATCACTAGTTGGTGTTATTACCTCCACGTAATATCCTATATTCTCATTACTAATAGAAACTAAAACCATCTTATCTTGCATAGTTTTAAGTTTTTCTAATATAGACTCTCTACTTTCTGTAGCCTTTTTTAAATTTAAACTTGGAAAAGCTACTTTTAATCCAGACTCTAAATCTATCTTCAGGTCAGAGTCATCCATATAATAAGCAGTCTCTATTCCAATTTCTTTGTTACCATTAGTTGCCTCTTTAGTGTCAGCATCCTTACCAAAAATTGCAGGAATAAAGTTTACTAATGATGTTAATATAAGCACTGCTATCAATATTATGGTGGTAGAAATCTTAAATGCCTTACCCTTAACTTGTTGCGCTACAGTAAATTTTGTAACCTTCCAAAAATTATCCATATTCAATTCTACTCACCTACCTTTTCAATAAATATTTCATGAAGAGTTGGTTCCCTAAGCTCAAATCTAATAACTTGAATATTTCTACTTAATATTTCTTTAAGTAAATTTGTAGCTTCATCTTCACTATTAATACTTAACTCTATATAATCTTGATTTTTATTTAAAATTTTCATATTAGCTTTTTCCAATAGTTCTTTTATATCTCCATCACAATTTAAAATTAAGTGATTTCTTCCATAAGATTTTTTAATCTCTTTTAAGTTACCACTTAACACAGTTTTGCCTTTATTAAGTATAATAAGATTCTCACAAAACTCTTCTATAGTACTCATTTGGTGGCTTGACATTATTATATATTTACCTCGTGCTATTTCTTCCTTAATTATATCTTTAAACAAATCTGTATTTACTGGATCAAGTCCACTTAAAGGTTCATCTAAAATTAGTACTTCTGGATTAGATATTAAGGCTGCAATAAATTGTATTTTCTGCTGATTACCCTTAGATAATTGCTCTGCTCTTTTATTTCTATATTCAGTAGCTTCTAATCTTTCAAGCCAATATTCAATGCTTTTTAACGCTTCCTTACGAGTCATTCCTTTTAACTCACCAAAATATATTAATTGATCTAACACAGTAAATTTTGAATATATACCACGCTCTTCTGCTAAATATCCTGTTGAAACTTCTTTAGAATTATAAGGTTTCCCATTCCAAGTAATCGTCCCATTATCTTTTTTCAACATTCCTAACATCATTCTTATGGTAGTAGTTTTTCCTGCGCCATTAGTTCCTAATAATCCAAAAACTCCCGGTTCATCTATGGAAAAACTTAAATTATCTACTACCAATTTATCACCATAGCTCTTAGCAAGATTATTTACCTTTAACGACATATGTCCTCCCCCTTATCAATTTCTTCAATCGAATTATATATAACTTTATGTAAATCCATTTTTACTCATGCTATAAATATATATTATTGTTAATTTGTAGTCAATACACTTTTTTTAATATAACTTGAATTTTACTTGAAACTACTTAAACTTATACTTATCTTCTCCTTCAACAATTATATTTTATTATTCTATTCAATATGCAAAAACACCTAAAAGGTGTTCTATAAGCATTAAATATATAATTTTATATTTATTTTAATCTGTTCTAAGCTTCATTCCCTTTATTACAATACCAATGATACCTATAGATAGTATGATATCTCCAATACTAGCTATTCCTCCATACTTCCATAACTTATATGGTATTACATCTGCTAGAAATTTAAACTTTGTTTCTACACTAATAATAGAATATAGACCTTTAGTTTCTACTTGTCCACTTACATTTAATATATCCATAGCCTTTGTACTAATAGGCATAGTACATCCATTTCCTAATATAACCACTATATTCAATAAAAAGCCTATCCCAATGACTAAAATCATCTTATATTTTCTATTTATATATATAAATGCCATTATACAACTATACATTACTATATTTAAAACATAAGTTAAACTTCCAATTTCAAGGTGTCCTGATTTAAGAAAAATCTTCATTATAAATTCCACTAAAAACCCTAGGACTATAAGCCACCACCCTTTAATTTCAAGATTATTTAAGTTTTCTATATTTCCTTTTAGCAAATATCCTAATACTACTCCAAGAATTATTGAAAATAAGAACATGGCTATCCCCCATATATGTAAAATGCTTTAAATTAATTTTTTTAATTATTATATTAAGGCAACTTTCCACCATTCTTTTCTACAATTCTTAAATAAGCTTCTGCCACCTTAGGATGAAATTGAGTACCTGAATATTTTTTAATTTCCCCTAAAATAATACTTGCCGAAAGCCCTTTCCTATAAGGCCTATCTGATGCCATAGCATCCACAGTATCGGCTAGCTGAACTATGTAAACATTCAAAGGTAATTCATCACCTTTTTTACCATCTGGATATCCTTTTCCATCATACCTTTCATGATGGTTTCTAACTATAGAATAAACATAATCAATATTTTTAATATCCTTAATTATTTTAATTCCTATCTCCGGATGCTCCTTTATTGCATCGAATTCCTCATCCGTTAACTTCCCTGGTTTATTTAAAATAGCATCACTAACTCCAATTTTACCCACATCATGAAGCATAGCAGCTATATTTAGTTGTTCAATATTCCAAGGATTATATTTCAATTCCTTTGCAATAGCTACAGATATCTCTGCAACCCTTCTAGAATGTCCTTCTGTATATTGATCCCTAGCATCAATTGCATTCATTAAAGCTTCTACAGTATCTATAAATTGTGATTTTGAACTTGTATATAATAATAGAGTATATCTAATTAATAATAATGGAAATGTTATAAATACTATGCCTAAATAACCATATTTAATAAATACTAGCGCTAATAAAATTCCTATTGGAATCATAACTACAGAATTTAATATTCCCATTCTTATATTACCCGTAAAACAGAATACTACATTCTTATTTGTAACTATAGACATTAATATAGACATTATTAAACTATTAACTATTATGAAAGCAAAACAAAATACTATCAATGGTCCTATATTGCTAACTATAAAGTTTAAACTAAATTGTCCACCTAAGGTTTTATAAAAAAAACTACCAACTACAACTGGTAATATTAACGCACAACAATTAAATATTGTTCCATATAGTGGAGTATTAAATACATGTTTATATTTACCATTATTTATTTTCATAACTCTAAATAAGAATCCCAATACTAGAATTATAATGCATTGAAAAGGACCAAACAAAATATAAGATGCTATAGTTACAGCAAAGCTTGTACTAAAAGACATATTCCTAAAATATACAGTAAACGATTCTGTAATTGCTGTTAGAATTATAAATACTATAATATTTGAATAATTATAAACTTCTATTTTTATTTTCCCTTCAATTATAGGTATTATAAAAGATATTATAGTAATTATATAAATTGAAAGAAAGAATCTTTTTTGTTCTGAAGATATACTACTCATCTTATTCCTCCGCTATATATTTAAGGCCGATTATTTATTATCTTTAACTATTAAAACACCCAAGTGATAGTTGATCCACCAGCCATTGCTAAAGCTATTAAGGCTATTAAAGCTGNNATCATGTTTTTCATTATAAAATCCCCCTTATATGCAAATTAACAAAGATCCGCTAAAAATCTGTCATAATTTCCACTCCGCTAAGGAAAGATAAATAAAATATAATATAATATAATATAATCGGCCATTAAACCAGTTTAACTATTTTTCTATTCTTCTGTTTATTGCATCAAGAGTAGCCTTTGCTATTGCCTCATTTACATCATTTCTTACAATGGCAGTTCCTATTAGAACCTCTTCTGCAATGTCATTTATCATATTTACAATAACGGTTACATAGGATACGTCTCTAATTGAGTTTATTACTATATCCTCTACATCAAAAACTGAGACTTGTCCAATTATTTCTTCTACAGCTGACACAGTAGCTTTAGCTACTACTTTAAGTCTATTAATACTTGTTCCAATTGCAGTTTGCGTAGACGTATACTCATCATCATCCATATTTAATCTAATTTCACATCTTACGTTATTATCTTTAACTTCTAAAGAAATACCTTCATATCTAATTCTCTTTATAGACTTCGTTTCTCCAGTATCTATTTGAGCTATACTAATTAATTTTCTATCTATTCTATAATTAAATATCGCAAAAAGTGCTGATTCGATGTCTCTTACAATCTGTTTAGGTGATCTTGTAGTATTGGCAATTATATGAACCTCTTCTACTGCTTCCTCACTATATACTACTTTACTATGAGTTACACCTTGAATTTTCGCTATAACATCTTCAAAGGACATAAAATCCATAATTAACACCTCATTTTTATATTTTCAGTTAAATTATACATCATATTTCCTTTATTAACAATATTAATATCTGTAATTATTTTGAAATGTGCTATTTACATTATATTATTATTGAAATATGGATTATTTTTTACTAGAATTTATAACAAACTTAAGGCCATAAAATAAAAATATGATGAGATATAGATTTATCCAATATCTCATCATATTAATGTACATTTTCTAAAATTTAATTTTATTTTCTGGAGCTGCATACTCCTTAGTTTCTACTGGCAATCCCTTTTCCTTTAGTACATTATTTATTACACTTACTATAATGGAATAAATTACAGCAAATGTGGGAACTCCTAATATCATTCCTATCACTCCAAATAATCCATTTCCTAAAAGTATGGCAAACATTACCCAAAACGCAGTCAATCCTGTGGAATTTCCTAAAATCTTAGGTCCTAATATATTTCCATCAAACTGTTGAAGCACTAAAATAAATAATATAAACCATAATGCCTTAATTGGACTAGTAATAAATATTATTATAACACTAGGAACTGCCCCTATAAATGGTCCAAATACCGGAACAATGTTAGTTATTCCTATTATAAAGCTTACAAGAAGTGGATATGGCATTTTAAATATCTTCATACCCACAAAGCATATGATTCCTATAATTAATGAATCTAATAATTTACCACCAAGAAAACCTATAAAAGTTTTATGGCTAGATCTAGTGAGCTCTACTACATACTTTACAGGTTTCTCCGGTAAAAAAGCATATAAGAATTTTTTAATCTGCGCAAAAAATTTTTCTTTTCCCGCTAATAAGTAAATAGATATAATTGTTGCTATAAATATGTTTAGTATATATTGAGTAATATTAGCAGAGAATTGGAATAAATCTAACACAGCTGTGCCTGCAATACTGGTTATATATTTAGATATACTATTAAAATCTTTTACTATATCCTCTACCATATCCCCATTCAAATTTAAAGTTATAACTATATTATTTATGTATTCCTCTAGAGCCCTAATATATTCAGGTATATTTTCTAAAAGTGTATATATGCTACGACTCAACTCTGGAACTAATATAGAAAATACAATACTAATTAATATAGCTGCAGATATATATGTAATAGTTATTGAAATAAATCTTTTTGCTTTGTACTGATTTTTCTTGTCCATAAATTTAAGAACTTTTTCTTCTAAAAACTTTAATGGTATAGCTAATAAATATGCCATAGCAAAACCATATATAAATGGCATTAATAGTTTAATTATTTCTCCTACTTTATTAAAAATACCTCCTAGATTTTTTATTATAAAAAACAGTATAATCCCTACTGAAACTACAATAATATTAGATATAGTTCTTTTAGCAATATTGGAGTTTAGTTTTATTTTCATAATTGTCTCCCTTATTTTACATTTTAAATTTTTCTATGTTCCAAATTATATATCAACATCACTTATTTAATGCTTAAGTTTATTGTTTATTTCCACATTATTAACTTAAGCTACACAATTATACTATTTTTTTAACATATTTACTATAATAAACCTGAAAACAAAAAAAGTTCTTATATATCACCATAAATAAGAACTTCTTTATAATATATTTATCCGATGACTACCAGCTCTAAATACTCCCGTCTTCTTCAAAGTGGGAATAAAGAGCAGTTATGTCCCTGGATAACGATTTCTCCTAAAGGACAACGAATTCTAAGTATCGAAAATACTGATACTTAGAATTCTGTTAGTAAGCTTCAGTGGGATTGAAAACTCCCTCTGAAGCAAAGAACTCTGTTTATCTACAAATTAACCTACCTTATACTTGAAATAGCCCATTTATTATCATAGTACATTATAGTTAATGTACTATAGATTGGTTTCTCCTGGCCCTCAGCTGTAGCTAAATTAAATTTTATCTTATGCAATTTAACCTTGCCACTCACATCAACTTGGTCTATGATTTCATAGCTAGTAATCCACGGACTTGAGGTCCCTGTTACCCACGATGTATTATTTTTATTAGAAAGATGATTTTTAAATTCTTGCTGAAGTTCCTTATTCATAACAGCGTATTGAAGTACTCCATTTCTAGTCATCATTCCCTTTGCCCAAAGCTTTGCAGCTTCTTCACTACTCATAGCTCCGAACTCCTTTAAAGCTTCTTCTGCTAAGCCTATATGCTCAATAATCTTATTATTAATTAATAAATTATCACTTACCATAGCTTCTACAAAGGGTTCATTTTCTTTTCTTTCAATAATATTAAAAAAATATACCATAGAAATAGCTGAAATAATTAAACTCCAACTTACTACTGTTATCATAGTTCTTTTCATTTACTATATCCCTACCTTTATGAGTATTAATCAAAGATTAAGAATATAGTGCCCATGTTCTAAGAAATAAATACACCTGTTAAAACTAATTATTTACCTGTACTACCAAAGCCTCCAACTCTTTTCTCTTCTGTATTACAGTTATCACTTACTAAGAAAGGTATAAACATAGCTTGAGCTATTCTATCACCTTTTTTAATTATATAAGGCTCTTTTCCTAGATTTAAAAGATTTATTCCCAAGTTCCCATCATTCTTAGGATTGTTATAGTAGTCACACTCTACCCAGCCTTGAGCATTAGCCATTAAAACTGGGTGACTTCCCATAGAACTTCTAACATTAATAATCAAAGCTTCCCCTGGTTGAAAATATGACTTTACATCTGTCCATATTAATTGCTTCCCCATAGGTTCTATAACTACATCTATAGGTGAATATATATCATACGCTATAGCATGCTTGCTTCCCCTTGTTGGTAAATGTATGTATTCCTGTGGATGCATTCTTTTCCCATCTGTAACTATTTCAAATCCTCTTGTTCTCATTGCGTCTCTCCTCTTTCTAATGCTCTTATAATAATTTTTATAATTTAAACTCTTTAACCTTATTTCCCCTAAGGCTTTCTTTAACATCTATAATTCTTTGTGAGCTACTTCCTCGAAATTTTAGGGTTACATCCCTTTCGCCTATTTCAAATCTTCCATCTACAATTACATCTACATAATTTAAAACTTCTTCTTTATTTAATTTAAATAACTGCTCCCAAGTATACCCCGTATATAACCATATATTCTTATTAGATTTTTCTTTTAATCTCTTAAGTAATTCTAAGGTACTTTTATATTGAACAGTTAGTCCATCTCCACCGCTTATAGTTATACCCGTAATTGGATTTTTAGTAAGCTTATCTACAACCTCATCTATTTTATATAAATCCCCTTTTTCATACCAATACTTTTCATTGTGACATCCATGGCATTTATGTGTACACTCTGCTATATAGCACACTTCCCTAAGACCTATTCCTTCATTTAAAGAACAGGGATTATATCCTATTAACCTTATAGTATCAATCACTTTTTACTATCCTTCCTATAGCTTAGTTATAGTGCTATGCTTAAATCTTTCTTTAACTTCAGCTTGCTTAGCTTTATTAAAGTTTCGATAATCTGTAGTTAAATATCCAGTAACTCTTCTAAGTTGTTCTATTTCTTCACTATGACAAATTGGACATCTATCATTAAATTCTCCTTGATAGCCACACTTTAAGCAAGTATCTATAGGGAAGTTAAATGCTAAATAAGGAATATCTAAGCTAAAGGCATAATCTATTATTTGTTCTATTGCTTTTGGATTTTCTACTACAGAACTATCTAATTCTACATAAGTTATACATCCTGAAGTAGGATATTTAGTAAATGGAGCCTCAAGTTGTAACTTTGTAAACACATCTACATTTTTCCAAACTGGTATATGATGTGAATTAGTTATCCACTCCCTGTCCGTTACATTTTTTATAATTCCAAATTCATCTCTTAAACCTTTAATTTCTCTATTTCCTGTTATTATAGTCCCACAAGTAGACTCAATTGGCGCTGCATAACAACCAAAGTTTAAATCATACCTTTCTGAAGCTTCATCTGCAAACTTTGAAATTCTTTCTACAACTGATAATGCAAACTTATGAACATCCTTATCATCACTATGGTCTTTTCCAAAGAGAGCTTGACACATTTCTGCAATACCTGCATATCCTATAGCTTGGCTTCCATGTTTCATTACATCATAAATACAAGTGTCTGAGTCATATTCTCCACCTAACATACTTTTATTTCTATACATGAAAGGAGCTGATTTAGCACTTTGTGAACATATATATTTAAATCTATCTACTAAGGCTGTAGCTGAAAGTTCTAAAAGCTCATTTAATTCATTCCAAAAACCTTCAAGATTAGCTTCTTGTCTTTCACCTAAACATATCCCATGTTTTATACCTATTTTCACCAAGTTAATTGTTACTGGAGTAACATTTCCTCTTCCTACCTTTGAATATCCCATACCATGTCTATCAAATCCAACTAAAGTTCTACATCCCATAGTTGCCATAGCTGTATCCGGATTACTTAAATCTTCTACATTCTTACTCCAATCACAGTTTACCCAGTTAGGATATATTCTTTTAGACATAGATTCTATAGCTAACTTCTTTAAATCATAGTTTGGAGTTTCTTCTGTATCATTAACCCCTTTTTTATATTGGAAGATTGATATTGGGAATATACTTGTTTTATGATGCTTCCCTATTCCATCTATACTAGCAAGCATAAGCCATCTAGTAAGCATTCTACCAGCAACTGTAGTTCTTCTTCCTAAATTTATAGATGTAAATGGGACTTGAGAACCTGGTCTTGATTCTAGTGTATTCAGATTATGGTATAACCCTTGAGCTGATTGCATACCCTCTCTATCTAATTCTCTTAATGCAAAAGCTGTTAGCTTAGGATATTTCTTTTTTAGCTCTTCTTTATTTTCTACACATATTTCAAAATCTAACTCTTTCCAGCTTACTTCTTTATCTTCAAAGTAAAAAAGTGCATCAGAAAAATGCTTTTTGAAAGATATATCCACCTGCTCTTCTAAATCATAATCTATATGACTACTTCCTGTACCTCCAAATTGTTCTTGACTTTGTATTTGGAAAATTACTGCTACTAATTGAAATGCTGTAGATAACCCATTAGCTCCTCTTACATCCCCATTTCTAGTGATAAATCCATTGTTAACTAGTTTCTTTATATCTGGGAAACTACAATTATGCATTCCTGTAGCATAGCTATCTAAGTCATGTATGTATAATCTATTTTCAATATGTGCCTTTGCTATTTCAGGCTTTATTACCTTATCTAGGGTATACCTTTTTAATATTACATTTGCACTTTCAAATTTACGACCACCAAAACTATGCTCGTCCACATTTGCATTGGAGTTCATTATATCAGAGCATTGAAGCACCTTATCTAATTTTTTATATGTATCTCCATTAGTATCTCTTGCAATTCTACGTTTTTCACGATAATCTTCATAAGCCTTTGATACAGTCTTGTCTTTATTATTTAAAGCCGTAACTACTATGTCTTGAATTTCTTCAATAAACAGTTCTTCTTTTCCTAACTTTAAAATAGTTTTTTCTATATTAATTTCTAAGTCACTCCAATGATCTCTAAACACAAAATCATTTCCATGAACTTCTTCATAAGCCTTTTTAATGGCTATATGTATTCTCTCCATATCAAAGTCTTTAACTCTTGAATCCCTTTTAATAATACTTAATTTCATATTATTCCTACCTTCCCTGAAATTTTTAATTACCACTTTTGTCCCTCAGTAGTAAATTTTTCATATTTTCATGGGTAATGAAAATATAAAACCACAGATAGATTTATTATATCTTCCACTCTATTTTAAATCAATGTCTATAAATTGAAGTAATGTACATATACCTACTGTATTAACATTTAATTCAGCCTCATGCTCTTTTTATCTTTATCAGACTCTAAGTACATATTATTTCAACTTATATAATCTAATTCTGATAATTTTCTCGTATCAATTTAACTCTTTCTTTAACTTACTTTTAAAAGTTATGAATAAAACTACTCTATTTTTGGAAACTTAGTAATAAGATTTAAAAATTTGGAGGTAATAAAAATGAATTTTAAAGATAGTGAAACTCGTATTAACTTAATGAGATCATTTGCTGGTGAAAGTCAAGCAAGAAATAGATATACTATTGCTGCAAGCTTTGCAAGAAAAGAGGGACTTTACATAGTTGAGCAAGTATTTAATTACACTGCAAACCAAGAGATGGCTCACGCTAATCAATTCTATCAAAGACTAAAAGAAGAGGCTGGAAATAATATTGAAATAGGAAATGGGGCATATCCTGTAGACTTATATGATTCAACTCTTAAACTGCTAAAAGCTGCTCATCACAATGAATATGAAGAATACGATGATGTTTATAGTAATTTTTCTAAAATTGCTAAAGAAGAAGGTTTTAATGCTATTTCTACATTGTTTAGTAACATAGCTTCTGTAGAAAAGATTCATGGAGATAGATTTAATTATTTTGCTAAGCAATTAGAAGAAGAGACTTTGTTTAAACGTGATGAATCAATTCAATGGTTTTGTACTAATTGTGGATATATATATGAAGGGAAGGAAGCTCCAAAATCCTGTCCTGTTTGTCTGCACCCTCAAGGCTATTTCATAGAATTCTGTCGTTCTCAATTTGGCTCTAATTACACTACAAAATAAATTTTTATATTTTTAAGAAACTTTACAAGGAATAATTACAAATATAAAAGCCATACTAATTTTGTAGTCAATACAAAAACTTTTTAAGGAGTGAATTTAAATGGAAAAAAATGAATCTATTAAATGTACAATTGACAACTGCAAGTATAATAACTGTAACGAAAATTACTGTACACTAAATCAAATTAGAGTAGGAACTCATGAACAAAATCCTACAGTAGTTGAATGTACAGACTGCCAATCTTTTGAGCTTAAATAGAATATAATTAAACGTAACCCCTTACTAAAAAATACTATATTCAATATANNTATATTGAATATAGTATTTTTACTCTTTTTTAAGCAAAGATTTATTTAGGCTATATAATTCATGGTTTTAGTTTATTATTCATATTAATTATACTTATAAGGATTAATATGAACCATACAATGCTTAATATTAAGATTCTTTTCGACACCATGGTGTATGTTTATTGCTATGTCATGTCCTTCTTCTACTGTAAGTTTTGAATCTACAGACACTTCTACATCTACATATACTCTATTAGCATGTTGTCTCGTTTTTATACTATCAATATGTCTTACACCCTCAATAGTCTGTAATTTTTCATTGATATCACTTATAATTTCTTCATCTGCAGAAGTATCTATTAATTGATTTATACTTTGCTTTAATACATCACAGGCTACTTTTATAATTACAACACAAATAACTATGGCAACTACTGAATCTAAAATGGGCCATCCCAATCTAGCTCCAATTATTCCAATTAAAGCTCCCATTGAAGAAAATGAATCAGATCTATGATGCCAAGCATCTGCTCTAAGGGCTGAACTATTTATTTTATTAGCATATTTTATAGTATAAAAATACATCCACTCTTTAACCATAATAGACAATATAGCAGCCCACACAGCAAGGATTCCTGGATTCTTTATTTCTCCTAAAACAATACTCTTAATCCCCGAATATCCTATAGATATAGCAACCACAAAGAGCATTATAGATAAAAATAAAGAAGAAATACTTTCAATTCTTTCATGTCCATAAGGATGGCATTTATCATCAGGTTTATTAGAAAGCTTTAGTCCTATTATTACTCCCATTGTACTAATTACATCAGAAAAAGAATGGATACCATCTGCAATCATAGCATTACTACTAGATATAATACCTGCCAATAATTTGATTGCTCCTAAAATAGCATTAACTAAGATTGTATTTTTACTAACTCCTACACCTATACTTGTTCTTTCATCCATAAACTCCCTCCATTATCAATTGACTTTAGTCTAATGTTGAACCACTATTATATTTTTTCTTAATACCGAAAATCAACAATATAATGGCTATACATAAGATAAAATATATTATTATAATACTCAGTTATGCTTACTTTGTGAGCTTTCTCAACAATTTTCTTATACAATGTATTATCAATTGATAATGAATCTACTTTAATTATCTGTAGTTTAAATATAAATTCTTGTTTATTTTTTTAAATGAATTCCATCTTCCAACTTAGATAACCTGTTTCTTCATTCTTTTCATACCTAAAATATGCAGCAAAGGTATTTCCTTTTTTGCTTCTCAAATTTCTAAATCCTACTTTACCATTTTTAAGAAGTATTTCTACCATCTCTTTTGTAACCTTCTTACCATAGGATTCAATGTATTTATCATTCTTCCAAATAGTGAATTTACAACCATTTTTCCAGTTGCTACATCCAAAGCTTTTTTCTCCTTCCACTACTGGATTTCCGCATATAGGACAATTACCTACACTAACCGTCCCAGGAGAAAGCTCTATCTTTATTTTAGATAACATTGATGTATCTTTTTTTATAATCTCTACAGATGTACTAGTAAAATCACAAATATGTTTTATAAAAGTGCCCTTTTCTACAGTTCCTTTTTCTATATCCGAGAGAGTTTTTTCTAGCTTACCGGTGTATTCTAAGTCAAATAAATCCCTGACAGGAAACATCTCTACCATTGTCCTACCTAACTCTGTACAAGTTAAGTTTTTTCCCTTCGTAGTAATATATCCTATATCTTTAAGTTTTTTAATAGTTTCAGCTCTAGTAGCTGGTGTTCCAATACTAAAACCACTCAATATAGACTTCATTAATTCTTCTGAAGTTTCCTCTGAATTTTCTTCTGTTGAATTTTCATCCTCATCATTATTTTCTTCTTTTCCTAAACTCTTACCACAAGTTTCCATAACCCTTAACAAAGTCTTTTCTGTATGATTTTTAGGTGGCTTCTTTGTTACGGTGTTAACTTTATTTCCTACAATATCCACTACTTCCTTTTGCATAACTAAAGGAAGTATAGTGTCCTTAGTTTCTATCTTTTCTACTATTCGCCAACCTTCAACAATTTGAACTTTACCCTTGGAAACAAATACACCTTTAATATTTTCATCATAAACCTTAGTAGTAATTTTTGTTTCCTCAAATTCAGCAATAGGCATAAATTGCATTATAAATCTATTTTTCACTGCATTATAAACAATAGCTTCATCAGCACTAAGGTTGCTTGGTTTTATATAAGTTGGAACTATAGCACTATGACTCTCCACCTTAGAATTATCAAAAACTCTTTTAGTTTTTACAAATTTTATTTGATTCTCGTATGGTAGACCCTTTTTAAGACTCTCCAAAACCTTCCTTGTTCTATCCTCTAAGCTTTCTTCAAGAACAACACTGGCAGTTCTAGGATAAGTAATAAACTTTTTTTCATAAAGAGACTGGGCAACCTTTAAAACCTTATCTGAAGTCCATCCTTTAAATTTACTAGTAACATGACCTTGAAGATTTGATAAGTTAAATAGATAAGGTGGATATTCTCTTTTCTTTTCTGTTTGCTTATCAACTATCTCTGCTCTTTGTCCTTGTAATAATTTACCTATATTACTTAAGTAAGATTTCTCTTCGAATTTTTCTGAATTATTCTCATAATATAGACCTTCGTACTCTTCATTAGACTTAGTCTTAAAGGTAGCTGATAACTTATAATAAGTAGTAGCCACAAAGTTTTCAATTTCCATGTCCCTATCATAGATTATCTTTAGAGTTGGTAATAACACTCTTCCTATGTTTAGGATCTTAACATCTTCAAATTTATACCTCAAAGTTGCCACAGATGTAAGATTTATACCAATAACCCAATCTGCCCATTGTCTTCCTATTCCAGCATCTTGTAAAAACTTCATTTCTCCATTAGGCTTTAAGGCTTCCATACCCTTTTTTACTTCATCTGGAGTCCATTCATTTAAAAGAAGTCTATATACAGGCTTTTCTTCATCGAAATATATAAATAATTCATCTGCTATAACCTGACCTTCCCTATCAAAGTCGGTGGCAGATATTATTCCATCTACATTCTCTCTATCTATAAGTGATTTGATAATGCTAAGCTGTTTCTCAGCTCCCTTATCAGTAATATTTCTATTAAGTGAATCACTTTTTATCTTATATTTAAACTCCTTAGGTATAAATGGAAATTTAGAAAACTCCCATCCTTTCATGCTTTCATCATAATCTTTAGCATCATATAGTTGTAATAAGTGACCAAATGCCCATGTAACTAAATAATTCTCACCCTCAAAGTATCCATCTTTTCTAGTTTTTATATTTAAAGCTTCTGCAATATTCTTTGCCACGGATGGTTTTTCCGCAATAATAACCTTAGCCACTTCTCTCACACCTTACTTATTTTCTCTTGCTTAAATAAATTTACTTATATTTATAGTTATTTTTAATTCTTATAACTTTCCACTTAATTATACAATAAAACTTTATTAAAACTAGACATTTATTTTACAATATAAACTTTTTTTGACTAGACCCTAGGGTAGTAGATTATGATTTATGTGAAGCTATAATATCAGTATTTTATCTATAAAAGTATATAAATATGGAACTGCTTTAAATATTAAACAGCTCCTTTGTCAATACTTAAGCACTAACTTATCTTGAAATAAATCTTCTAAAAATATATTGGACAGCTAGGCTCCAAATCAAGTAAAGCTCCGAACCTTTGCGATGCTGTAAAAAAGCAAATTAAAGCAAAAAGTTCTGAGATCTCCTTCTCATTAAACAATTCCCTTAAATCTTTAAAAACCTCCCCTGGCAAAGGTATATTGCTCGAAATCATATCTGCAATCTTTGTTGCCATTAATATTCTAACATCTTCTATATCTTTAGAAGGCTTTCCCTTTGCCATACAATATTTACATCCATTATTAAACGCAAGAGTACGTCTTACTTCTTCTTTTAATTCATAACTAAAAGTTGTAGATTTTAAAAAGCTCATTTCTAGATTAGTCCACTCTTTCATTATATCATTATTATATCCAAGTAATTGTTCAAAAGGTGTTATCCCTTCATTTGAAAAATTTATTTTTGCCATAAATCTTCTCCTTTATTAGTTAACTCTTATTTTATAAATATTATATACAACTAAAATTGAATTTTGTACTTCATATGACATATAATAAAATTAGTATATGTATTATATATAACAATAAAAAGGAGAAAATATTTCAAATGAAATTTGATGAAATTGATGCAATGATTCTATCTGAACTAGAGAAAAATAGTAGATTATCCATAAGAGAATTGTCAAAACGAATTAATTTATCTCCATCTTCTGTTACAGAGAGATTAAAAAGACTTGAAGATAACAGAATCATAGAAGGCTATACTATTAGCATAAATAAAAAAAATCTTGGACTATCTATTAATTGTATAATTAAAGTTACCATGAGAAATGGCGAGTATGAACGGTTCAAAAATTTTATTAAAGACTACAATTATAGTGAATGGTGCTATAGAATTGCTGGAGATGGTTGTTTTCTTGTTAAACTTTCAGTTAAAGACTTAGGTGAAATTGAGGAATTTATTAATGAAGTATCTCCTTATGCAATAACTAGCACTAATATCATATTCTCAGAAGTAGCCATAGACAATTCTATAAATGAGTTTTTAATATAAGTTTTTACTCTGTCCATAGTTTCAATGTTAAAATAGTATTACATTATTTATTTTTAGGAGGATTATATAGGGAAAAAGATATTAAGGTAATAAACAGATTCACTGTAGATAATGGCAAAGAGTGAGTTGCTATAAACGCTCATCCTTCTGCATATGACAAAGGTGGTGCTATACGTAAAGTACAACTTGGATATATTAAATCTATTTTAGAAGAAGAATATTCGAAAGGAAGCTATGTAATTATAGGTAGCGATTGGAATCAATAAATTCCAGGTACTAATGCCTTCGATTTTACTACTACTGAAAAATGGCCTGAGTGGTTACAAGATATTCCTGAGGATTTTGTTCCCAGCGGTTACTCTTGGACTTATGACAAGACCATTGCTACTTCTAGAACTGTAGCTACTCCTTATATTAAGGGTGAAAATCTAACTTCAACAATTTATGGTTTTCTAGTATCTGATAATATTGAAATTATTTCTACTAAAGGTACTGATCAAGATTTTAAATACTCTGATAATAATCCTGTTACCGTAGTGTTTAGATTAAAATAAGAAAAGGAAACTTCCATGAACTACATATAATTCATGGAAGTTTCCTTTTGTAGAGTTAATTATAGCTTATATCTTTCTAAAGAATTCGGATTTTAAACTCATAGCTCCCAAACCATCAATTTTATAATTAATGTTATTACAAATTTCAATTATAGTTTAACTCAAGCTTTCCAATACTTAATTACAGAAATCTCATCACCAGGTTCTATCCATCCTTCTTCTAATACTTGAGCAAAAATTCCCTCTCTAGGCATAACACATTCCCCTGTGGTCTTCATTATTTCACAGCCCTTATGACATTCTTTCCCAATATGTGTCACCTCCATAATAACTTCTCCAATAGAAAGCTTTGTTCCTATGGGCAGTTCATATAACGTTATTCCTTGTGTTGTTATATTTTCTGCAAATATTCCTGGGACTAATTCTTTACTTATTTTTCCTCTAAGCTTATCTATGCTTTCATCTCCTAATAAACTAACTTGTCTATGCCAATTACCACCATGAGCATCTCCTTCTAATCCGAAGTCTATCTTAAAGAAACCTCTTTTTATAGGTTTTTTTATAACCCCTTTCTCAGTACTTATATTTATACTAATAACCTTTGCCATAGTCATCTTCTCCTAACTTTAAAAATAATTAATCTCTCCAGATTTTCCACCAATCTTTCGAAGCAGCCTAATATCACTTATAACCATTGATTTATCTACTGACTTACACATATCATATATAGTTAATGCTGCTATGGATACCGCTGTTAAGGCTTCCATTTCTATTCCGGTTTCCCCTATTGTTTTAGTTGTAGCTATTATATCTACCTTACTTTTCTCATAATCTAGTTGAAAGGTAATATTACACCCTGACATCATGATAGAATGACACATGGGAATTATATCTGAAGTTTTCTTTGCTCCCATTATCCCACCCACTTGAGCTACGGAAAGTACATCTCCCTTTATAATTTCCCCTTTGTCTATTTTTTCTAAAGTAGATTTCTTGAGATAAATAGAACCACAAGCTATTGCCTCTCTATCTGTCTTTTTCTTTTCACTAACATCTACCATTCTAGCTCTTCCTTGCTTATTTATATGAGTGAATCCTTCATCTATTTGAACATCTTTAATCATAAGTTATCCTCCTATTTGAAACATTTGCTTATTGCTTCTACTTTTTCCTTCCATAGATAGTCTATGTCCTAATGGCTTATTATACATAACTCCTAAAATCTTTTTCTTAAGAATACTATATTCTCTACTTTCTCGTAAATCACAGTATGATAAATTATATTTTTTTAATAAATCTCGTACATCTGATATAATATTAACTTCCTCTTCACCATGCAAACAAGACTTAATTCCACCTTCAGCAGTTAATCTAACTCTATTACACTCACTACAAAAATTACAACTTATAGGACTAATAAACCCTATTCTCCCTTTTCCCTTACTACTTTTATAAAGTTCTGCCGTTGAAGATACTCTATGATCTTCAGGTATAAGATTAGGATGTGACTCTACTATATTCTTATAGGGTATAAAATGATTTTTAAATAACTCTGTACCTGCTCCTATAGGCATTAATTCTATAAACCTCACATCTATAGGCATTTTCTCTGCAATTTTAATAAACTCATCAACCTCGTCTAAGTTTATACCTTTCATAAGCACCACATTAATTTTCACCGGGTTAATGCCCTTATCTAAACATACTTCTATACCTTCTTTAACTTTTTTAAGATATGATCGTCCTGTTATTTTTTCATACTTATCTTCCTTTAATGTATCCATACTAACATTAACTCTATTTAACCCGGCCTTCTTTAATTCCTCTATTTTATCCTTCAAAAATATGCCATTAGTAGTTAAAGATATATCTTTAATTCCTTTAACTTTGGATGCATTATATATAATCTTAGAAATATCCTTTACAATCAACGGTTCTCCACCAGTAAATCTAACTTTCTCAATGCCATATTCAGCAAATATTCTAATAATTAAATCTATTTCTTCTATAGACATTTTTGAACTAACATAATTTTTATTACACTTTCCTTCTGGCATGCAATACATACACCTTAAATTGCACATATCCGTAAGAGACACTCTTAAATAATTTATGTTACGTCCATGGGAATCTTTCATAAATACTCCTCCCTTTATACTCGCTATAAATCAACTTTATTCCTAGCACATTCTGAAGCTTCTCCAGATAAAATCTTTAGTCCATGATCTAAAGATGGTAAAATAAATTCTATATTTTCTTTAGCACCTCTAGGACTTCCTGGTAGATTTATAATTAAAGATTTCTTTCTAATACCTGCAATTCCCCTAGACAGCATAGCTCTTGGTGTTATTTCCATAGACTTCATTCTCATAAATTCTCCAATACCAGGTACATACTTTTCTATAATTTGTAAAGTTGCCTCTGGAGTTACATCCCTCTTCGAAAATCCAGTGCCTCCATTAGTAATTACCAAGGGTATATTTAATTTATCACATATATATATAAGTTCTTTTTTTATATCTTCAACTTCATCAGGTATAATTTTATAATAATAGACTATATATTTATTTTTTTCTAAATACTCCCTTAACACTTGCCCTGTTTCATCTATACGCTGTCCTTCAGAACCTTTATCACTTATAGTTAAAATTGCAGTTTTTTTCATACTATAACCTCCATAAAGTTATTGTTAATTCAAATATTTAGATAAATATAATTTTTATATTAAACGCAAAATTATATGCTGACTATCTCCTCAGTTTTTATTAATATCAATTATATCACATTTATTATATTTTATGTAAATATATTCAATTATTTTTTTCAAATTGTATATTGTAAAAATAATTAGATTCCCAACTTTTATTTTCTACAACATAACTTTTAATACATAAATTTAATTATAAATTTTATATTTATTTAAATTAATTTCCTGATATAAACCTTCTACAAATGTAAAATATAATTATATATTACACTTGTAAAAGGTAACAATAATGATTAATGCTTTTTCAATCAATTTTAATGGAGGTGTAGATAACATGAAAAAAAATTTAAAAATATTTTTGATAAGCAAAAAACTTAGTGGTATCTCCTGTTAATTCTTCTAATAGTACTACTTTAGAAGAAGGTCAAAAAATATGGGATGAAATAGATATTGACTATGTAAAAATCCGTAATGCTAAAGTAAGAAATAATAAAGGTTATTACGAACTAAAAATAAACGTTAAAGAACCAGGAAATTCTGCCTTCGATAAAGATATAACCGTCAGGTGGCTATATATTTTTTATAGTAAAAAAGTAATAGTTGGGTTGCAGAGGGACTTATGTCTGGTGGTAAACCAGATGAAAGCTGATAGAATACTATTTATGGTGGTTAATACTAATATTATAAAGCCAATAAGTAGAGACTACTCTCTACTTATTGGCTCATTTACTTTCTCGTATAAAGTTATAACATCCTCACTATTTTTTCCTTCAGCAATATTATAATCTTCATCAACCTCACCTTCCTTTTCTTTTTTCATAAACCATATTTTCCACCTTGTATCTTTTTGTATAACTCTATCAGCCTTTTTAAATAAGCTTAGTATTATAAATATGATTAAGGCTGCTG
This sequence comes from Clostridium sp. UBA7503, assembly GCF_002477055.1. Taxonomy (NCBI): domain Bacteria; kingdom Bacillati; phylum Bacillota; class Clostridia; order Eubacteriales; family Clostridiaceae; genus Clostridium; species Clostridium sp. UBA7503. The sequence continues at coordinate 54,765 of NZ_DLNT01000047.1, read as the reverse complement.
TTAATGATAGTGCATAAAGTCCTCTTCCTACTGCTAAACCTAAGCATGCTACAGTCCAAAGAGTTGCAGCAGTAGTTAATCCCCTTACAGACCCCTTCTCTCTTAAAATTGTACCCGCTCCTAAAAAACCAACACCGCTTATTACCTGAGCTCCTAATCTAGCCGTATCAACTTTTAAAACTTCAGCATACATAGGATTTTCAGCCATAATCATGATTTTTTGTAGATCATACTCTGCTATTAAAGAAATAATTGTAGCACCTAAGCATACTAACATATGAGTTCTAAACCCTGCTGGACTATTTTTAAATTCCCTTTCATATCCAACAAGCCCCCCCACTATAACGCCTACTATAAGCCTTTCTAACACTACTATATAATCCATAATTCCCTCCCCATCATAGTATAATTACTTATATTATATTCATAGGTTTAATATTGTTTAAAAAAATGTTATAATTACTTTACAACTTAAAGGCAAGGAGGATTTTAGATAACACTTTAAACTTATCTAAATAACAGTTATATGAAAAAAAAAGAAAAATTAATTCGTATAATTACTGGAATAATCTGTGGATTATCTGTATTATCTTTAATAGTTACTATTGTCTCATCTATTTCTATGCTTTTAGGACTTGACGTTAATATTCAATCAAAATTATTAACTTTAATAAGCACATCTGATATTATATCTACTGAAATATCATCTTTACTCATACTTATTTGTATGTCCATTGGAGTTATTGTTTGCTTAAATATAAATAAAAATTCAACTAATTAGAATAGTAATATTAAAAACTAATCCCAATGAAAAAATTATATATTTTCATTGGGATTATATATTTTTATTGTCTAAAGATATATATCTACTAGTTCTGGAAACCTATCTATTTTATAATCATAATCTTCCACATCCCCAAATCCATAAGATGCATACACAAAAGGTATTCCTGCTAACCTAGCTGCATTTCTATCCCCTTGTGTATCCCCAACATATATAGGATTCCTTAAATTATTTCTATTAATTATAATATTTATATTTTCACCTTTTGTAAGTCCTGTTCTCCCCGGGTGTTCAAAATCTATAAAATATTTTTTCATGTTATGGGCATGAAAAAAAGCTTCTATATATCCATGATGACAGTTACTAACTATAAATAGCTTATATTTTCGTGAAAGTTTCTTTAAGGTTTCTTCTAGTCCTTGAAAAAGGATTCCTCCATGAAGCGGTAAATATTCATTTTCTTTCTTACAACAACAATTCATGAATTCAATTGCTCGCTCCTCTTGTAAATTTGGAAGAAGAGCCTTTACTATATCTATAACTGGTACACCTACTACTGACTTTAATTTTTCCTTTGTAATTATTTCATCTATATCATTAAAATCCTTTATAGCTTCATTCCATATTTCTACAATAGCATCTAATGAATCCCACATAGTTCCATCTAAATCAAATATAATGCTATCTACTTTCTCTAATAACATAAACTCACTCCTAAATATCTTATTTTCATTAGTAATTATTCATAATTTCGCTCCAAGTAAACTATTTTTTTGCCATGTTCCTTTGCATATTCAATTTCACTTCTAGTGCTGTAGCCTATATACCCATTCTTATTTATAACAAAGATTTCATCAGCCATATCAATTTTTCTTTTATGAATATCATCTAGCATGATTTTAACTTCATCTGTAATTATAGTGTCAAATTCACCATCTGCATGACCAAACAATCCTACTGATATTACAATTATTTCCTGAAGAGTTAACTCCTTTTGAATTTTTATAAAATCCTCTTTAAACTTCGTACTTCCACATAAAGTTACTACTTTATATTTATCCACCATTTTATACTCACTTCCCAACTCTTAAATGTAAAACTATAGTAAATTATAAGTTACCATTCTTACAAAAGAAGTTATCAAAAATTTTAATAATAAACTAACATATAAATTATATCATAATATTCTAAAATATTTTGTTAATGGATATTAAGTAGATTTAACATCTTTGCTATATTGTTCTAATTTACTTAATTCTTCATCAACAATACTCTTTTCTAGTCTTTCAAATAAAACATGAAAATCACTTATATTTACTCCTGAATTTAATTGAATCTCTTTCCACCTATTTTCTTCGCAATAAAACCAACTTTTAATCTTTTCTGAGGACTCTGGCAAAAATGGATTTAGAAGATTTGCTAGGTTTACAATAGCATATAAACAATTATAAATAGTATTTTCACACTGTTTATTATCCTGTTTTATTGTAATCCACGGCATTTCTTCATCAAAATATTTATTTATACTTCGTATAAATGTAAATATTCTTCCTATGGCAGATTTTAAATTTCCTTCTTCTATATTTTCCCCAATATTTTTATATAATTCTTCTATAGTACTTTTAATTGACTCTTCAACTTTTCCTTTTGGTACCTTGCTATTAAAATTCTTCTTAGTAAATACCAAAGTTCTATTAACTAGGTTTCCGTAAACTCCCAATAATTCACCATTATTTTTATTTATGAACTCCCTCCAAGTAAAATCAATATCTCTTCTTTCTGGTCCATTTGCAATAAAGAAATATCTTATTAAGTCACTATTATATCTATCTACTATATCTGGTACCCAAATTGCCCAGTTATTACTTGTTGATATTTTCTTTCCTTCTAAAGTCACATATTCACTAGAAATAACCTTATCTGGATTTCTCTCTGGTCCTGTTCCTCTTAATAATGCTGGAAGTATGATTGTATGAAATGGTATATTATCTTTCCCATGAATATAATATGAAATACTGCTACTATTCCAATAAGCACTACAATTTTTATTATTCTCTTTTTCCCACTTCTCACTTACAGTTAAATACCCTAATACGGCATCAATCCATACATATACTTTCTTATCTTCGAACCCTTTAATTGGTATATCTATTCCTATATCTAAATCCCTAGAAATAGCTCTATCTTTCAAGCCTTCATTTAAATATCTTTGTGTACTATTTACTGCGTTTATTCTCCAGTTTTTTCTAGACCTTTCTAAATGCTTTCTAAGTCCTTTTTCAAAAGTAGATAATGCAAAGTATAATTGTTTAGTAGATTTTACTACTGGCTTACTACCACATAATTTACACTGCCTATCCTTTAACTCTAAAGGATCTAGAAGGGTTGAACAATTTTCACATTGATCACCTCTTGCAATACTATTGCAATGCGGACATACTCCCTCTACATATCTATCTGGTAGAAATTGCTTGCAATCCTCACAATAAACTTGACTAACTTTTTTTTCATATATTAATCCTTTTTGATATAGACTTGTAATTATCCTTCTTACTTCTTCTTTATGCTGATTATCATCAGTTCTTGAATAACAATCATAGCTAAAATTCAACTTATCAAAACAATACTTAAATTCGTCATGATATCTATTAGCTATAATTTCAGATAGTACACCCTCTTTTTTTGCTCTAATAGAAATAGGTGTTCCGTGACAATCACTTCCTGAAATATATAATACATCATCCCCTTTTGCTCTATAATACCTAGCTATAACATCTCCAGGCAATAATGCTGCAATATGACCTATGTGCAATGAACCATTGGCATATGGCCATGCTCCTCCAATTAAAATATTCATTATACTCTCCTCCTCTTATACTATTTAATTTTTTACTTCTCCAAATCATAAATTTGGAGTAAAACTAAAAAACTCCCGCTCCTAAGAAATTAATCTTAGGAACGAGAGTTAAAACTTCGTGTTACCATCCTACTTCATTTACATTTCACAATATAAATCTCTTCAAGTACGCTATAATTAAAATTGCTTACTTGAAACTTACTCCATGACTAGTACATAGATAAAATTTCTCATAAAAATCCTGTTTATAGTTATACTCTATCACTATTACGGGTGAACCCGTTGCAGCCTTAATATTAAATCTCGGTGCACTGCTCCAAGGCCATTTTCACTTTAATATCCTTTGCTTCTTCTCACCAATAAAAGCTCTCTGTATAAGTATTCCTAAAGTTACTTTCCTTTTCTTTGCATTTAGCTATTATACTTATAATTATATATATATATTTAGCAACTTGTCAATTGAAGTTTAAAACTATTAATTATTAATAGTTTTTATTACAAATAAAAAATAGTAATATTTAATTATTATCATCAAAACAATCATGGATTTTATAACTAAACTATCTAAAATTATCAGTGGAAATGCCATCATAAAATCAGCAAATAACAATATAGTCATCTTTTGTTTTAAAGTCATTGCTTTTTCCTTTACAAAACTATCTAGGTGTTTTTTATATATCTTTGTATTCTTGAACCAAAGATCAAATCTCTCAGACCCTTTTACAAAGAAAAAAGAGGCTAACAGCAAAAATGGTGTTGTAGGGAGTATAGGCAATACAATTCCTATAGCTCCAAGTGTAAAACATATCAACCCTATAGATACGCATATAAACTTTTTACACTTATTCATAGTAACTCCCTTCCTAAATCCTTATAGAGATAATCATTTTAATATGTATACATTATAATAACCAACAATTAATTTCAATATATTTTATCAATTATTTTTTCTATTTTAATCATTTAAATCCTTATCTTTAATAAGCAATATAAAATCAGAAAAAGCCTACCATCTATATGGTAGACTTTTTCTGTCTGTGTCTTGTTTAATGTCTAGTTCTTTTAAAATTATAGGGAAATTTTAAATGAAACTAATTATATATATTAAATTGTTAATATATAGCATAAAAAATTTGTTCTATAATGTTATTATAATACAAAATACTAAAATTTCAAAATATATTTTTCTACAAAACTTTAATTTTTTTTATTTAGTCTTTTATTACAATATAATAGAATATATACTATTAATATCGTCTATAGAAATACTAAAATTAATTTTAATATCTTCTTTAAAATGTTGTTACGTTCAAAAAGTAAACTTACTTCCTACAAAGTGTAAACGTTTATGGAAGATGTTAATTAAAGTATATCACTATTATATTCTATGTCAATTCATTATAATAAAGTGGAATGCTGATTTTATTTGTACTAATATATACTAATTTAAAATTAAATATGATATATTTAATTTTGTTATTAATATAGTTATAGGAGAATTATTATGGAAAATAAATTTAAAATAACAAGCCCTAGATATCAACAAATAGCTGCCGATGTTGCAGCCAAAATCGTTGATGGTCATTATAAAGTTGGTGATAAGATTTATGCAAGATCTTCTCTTGCAAGTCAATATGGTGTCTCATCTGAAACCGCAAGGCGTGCTATTTGTGTATTATCAGACTTAAATATTGTGGATACTTCCAAAGGTAGTGGAGTTACTATAAAGTCCTACGAAAATGCTATAAAATTTATTAAACAATATGATAATATTAATACTATAAGTAATCTAAAGCAGGATATTATTGATAGTGTTGAAAGACAAAAAAAAGAAATAAAATTCTTGTATGGATGTCTTTCTGATCTAATAGATAAAACTGATAGATTACGCTCTGTAAATCCATTTACACCATTTCAAGTAGAAATAACATCTGCTACACCATATATTAATAAATCTGTATCTGATATAAACTTTTGGCATAATACTTCAGCAACAATAATTGCAATTAGAAGAAATGACTCTTTACTTATATCGCCAGGACCATACGCAGTTTTTCAAGAAAATGATATATTTTATTTTGTTGGAGATGAAAATTCTATTGAGCGTGTAAAAAAATTTTTATATCCGTAATTTAAATTATTTGTAATAAACTTGATATAAATTAATAAGGCTATCTCAAAATAATTTATTAATCTTTGCTAGTATATGAACTAAGATTAATATTATTTTGGAATAGCTTATTTTTATTTTTTGAATTTGACAAAGTAACAACTTGCATTTATAATTAGGTTGTTACTTTACAAAGGAGGATTTACATTGATAAAATTCGAGAATATTTCAAAAAAATTTAAAAATACTACTGTTCTTTCTGATGTCTCTTTTGAGATTGAAAAAGGTAAACTAGTAGCTATTATAGGTGAAAGTGGTTGTGGAAAGACAACTACACTGAAAATGATTAATGGTCTCATAACACCAACTTCTGGTAAAATCTATATTAACAATGAAGATATTGCCACTAAAAATGTAATAGATCTTAGAAGAAATATGGGTTATGTTATTCAGCAAACAGGTTTATTTCCTCATATGACCATAAGAGAAAATATTGAACTAATACCAAAAGTTCAAAATAAAAATCCTGAAGATATCACACAACAAACATATGATTTAATGGACATGGTTGGTCTTGATTGTGATAAATTTCTTAATAGATATCCTGTAGAACTTAGTGGAGGACAACAACAAAGAGTAGGTGTGGCAAGAGCCTTTGCCACTAATCCAGATATAATATTAATGGACGAGCCATTTTCAGCTCTTGATCCAATTACTCGTTCAAGTTTGCAAGATGAACTTGTGAATTTACAATCAAAACTAAAGAAAACTATTATATTTGTAACTCACGATATGGATGAAGCTATAAAAATATCAGATAAGATGTGCATCATGGATAAAGGTAAAATTATTCAATACGATACACCTGAAAATATATTGAAAAATCCTGTTAATGATTTTGTATCACAATTTGTTGGTAAAAAAAGAATATGGACCTCTCCTGAATTTATTAAAGCTGAAGATATTATGATAGAAAATCCTATAACTTGTTCTAAGGATCTATCAATATTTAAATGTATAGAAAAGATGCGTTCATACAAAGTTGATAGCTTAATGGTTGTTGATAACAAATCAAAAAAACTGCAAGGAATAGTAAAGGCAAAACAAATGCGATCAATTGATGATAAATCAATTCAAGTCAGTTCTATTCTTAACAATAATTATATTTATGTTTCTCCAAACGATACTATAATTGATATTTTAAAAATTGTAAATGAGAATAATATTTCCACAGTTCCTGTTTTAAATGATAGTAGCAGTCTTATTGGATTGATTACTGAAAGTAGTCTTGTTACAACGCTAAGTCAACAATATATAGAAGAGGAGGCGTAGTAATATGAATATTTTAGAATACATTTTACAAAATAAAACACAAATCATATCATTATTGATTGAGCATATCAGACTTACTGCAATTTCAGTTGGCCTAGCAATTTTAATAGGTGTTCCCCTAGGAATTCTAATTTCCTATGTCAAGAAGTTAAATAAACCAATTCTTGGAGCAGCAAATATTATTCAAGCTATCCCTAGCATGGCTTTATTAGGATTTTCCATACCATTTCTAGGTATAGGAACTCTCCCTGCAGTTACAACAGTAATTCTATATTCCTTGTTGCCTATAATCAAAAATACTTATACTGGGATTTCTAATATTAACCCACAGACAATTGAAGCCGCAAAAGGAATAGGATTGACAAAATTTCAAATTCTAACAAAAATTCAAATTCCATTAGCTCTCCCTGTTATAATGGCTGGAGTTCGAATTTCTTCTGTTACTGCTGTTGGCTTAATGACCATTGCTGCCTTTATAGGTGCCGGTGGATTAGGTTACCTTGTATTCTCCGGAATAAGAACTGTAAATAATAATCAAATACTAGCTGGTGCAATCCCAGCATGTATACTAGCTTTAGCTGTAGATTTTCTAGCTAGTATTGTTGAAAAACTAACAACTCCAATCAGTTTACAAAAAGTTAAATCTAATACAAAAAAAGATTTCATGAAAACTCGTAAAATACAAAAAGGAATATTAGCAATCTCAAGTATTTTTATTATTCTAATATTTATATTTTCTGCAATTACTAATGTTAATACTAACTCAAAAGTAATTACTATAGGGAGTAAAGATTTCAGTGAACAAATGATATTAGGCCACATGGTTTCAGATTTAATTGAAGAAAATACGGATATTTCAGTAAATCGTAAAATAAATCTTGGTGGTACTCAAGTATGTTTTTCTGCTTTAAAATCTGATGACATAGATTTATATATTGAATATAGTGGGACAGCTTATGGAGATACCTTAGGTAACCCTCCTATAAGTGATATGAAAAAAGTATATGATACTGTAAAAAAAGATTTCAAAGAAAAATTTGATATTGAAGTTTTAAAACAAATGAACTTTAATAATACTTATACTCTAGCTGTTGAACAAGAAACAGCTGAAAAGTATAATTTAGAAAGCATCAGTGATCTCTCACCCATTGCTAGTAATCTAAAGTCTGGAACTACCTTAGAATTCTTAAATAGGGAAGATGGTCTTCCTGGACTAAATAAAAAATACAATTTTTCATTCAAAGATTCCATAGGCCTTGATGGTTCTCCTAGATATACTGCTTTAATCAGCAAAGAGGTAGATGTGGTAGATGCCTTTGCAACAGACGGATTGCTGAAGAAATTTAAACTAAAGACATTAAAAGATGATAAAAACTTTTTCCCACCCTATTATGCCATGCCTATAGTTAGAGGAGAAACTCTTAAAGAGTATCCAGAAATAATTCCTCTATTGGAACAATTATCAACTATCCTTAATGATGATATCATGATGGAACTTAATTATAAAGTTGATGAACTACAGATGGAACCTAATGATGTATCTCGAGAATTTTTAGAAAAACAAGGTTTAATATAAATATAATAACTTTTTATTACACCTAATAAGTTATAGATTAGATTTCAAATACAAGAGACTGTGCAGAATAGATTAAAAATCACTCTGCAACAGTCTCTTTTTTTCATTGAGGTTGTTTTACTTTATTTTTATCACTTGTCCTGGATATATTAAATTTGGATTTGATATATTATTAAGCTTAACAAGAGTTAACGTAGTAGTACCAAATCGTTGTGCTATTTCACTTAAAGTATCCCCCGACTTTACAGTATAATAGGATGAACTACTAGTATTACCTTTAGATGAAGAACTACCTGATGGTAATACTATTCTTTGTCCTGGATATATTAAATTTGGATTTGATATATTATTAATACTAACTAGAACTTTAGTTGTAGTTCCATATTCTTGTGCTATACCGCTCAAAGTATCTCCTGATTTTACAATATAATAGGATGAATTGCCAGTATTACCTCCTGTTGAAGAACTACCTGCTGGCAATATTATTTTTTGTCCTGGATATATTAAATTTGGATTTGATATACCATTAATAGATGCCAATATTTGATAGGTTGTATTATATTTTTCTGCTATTCCACTTAAAGTATCCCCTGATTGTACTATATAGTATTTATCATTTTTACTATTTCCATCTGTACTTGGACTTTCTGGTACACTTTGTCCATTTAATAATATTCCCTCATTGAACTCATTTAGGTCACAATTTCCACTTACACCAGAAACTTGTCCAGTACTTGAAAATTGAAACCCAACCCATTGATTCCATATTGGATTACTAGCAGGTCTGCTTACCCCATATTCAGCAATCCATAAAGGATATATTCCTAACCTACTATCTAAACTAGTTCTTGCAAAATTAGTATAGGTGTAAACTACTATACCTTTACTAGTTAGTTTCTTAACCTCTTCTAAAAATGTTATTGCTGCACTTGTTAAAGATGCCTTATTTAAACCATTAGTCTGTTCTATATCTATAGCTAGTCTACAATCAAATTCTCTATTCCCAATGGTATTTACAAAATGTCTAGCTTGAGCTTTAGGATCTATTCCTCCTAGAAAGAAGTGATAAAATCCAACCTTCAAACCCTGCTCTTTAGCATTTTTATAGGATGAAGAAAAATAATTATTAACATAGCTTATACCTTCCGTTGCTTTAATATAAACTATTTCTATCCCACTGTCTTTTACTTTTTTAAAATTTACATTTCCTTGCCAACTACTTATATCAATCCCCTTATAATTACTACTATTTCTACTTTCCATAGAAACACCTCCTCTCTATATAAATATGTAGTTTATGAATTTATTCTACTCTTAAATTACAGTTTTTATATTGTATAACTAACTTTAATATGATAAAAGTATTACAACAACTAAACATACTATAAAAATAGCTATTTGACTTTTAAAATGTCAAATAGCTATTTTTATTTTACTAACTACTATTTTGTTATAACTTCCATATCAGTTATCATTAAATCTGCTGCTTGAAGCCCAGCTCCACCCACATACCAAGCTTGAGCATTTAGATAAACTATATTTCCATTTTTATATGTGTCTGTAGTTTTAACTAACTCATTCTCTATTACTTCTTTAGCTGCTGAATAATCTTCTGATCCACTTGTTCCTGCTGACTTATCAACTATAAAAAGATAGTTTGGATTTTTAGCTAACAAGTACTCATAAGTTATATTTTGTCCATGCTTTGATACTTCTATGTTATCATCTGTTGGAACAAAGCCGAATTTTTCAAATATAATTGAAAATCTTGAACCGGCTCCGTATACACTCATAGAACTATCTGTTATTATAGTAGCTAAAGCATTAAACCCTTGCTCTTTTACTTTTTGGCCTACATTTTCAACCCTTTTATTAAGTTCTTTTAATTTAGATGTTGCTGCATCTTCTTTACCAAATATTTGTCCTATTATGTTTACATTTGACTCTAATGACTCCAAATACTTTGTAGTATCTGTTCCTAATTGTATTGTTGGAGCTATAGCAGAAAGTTCATCATAATAATCAGCTTGTCTACCTTCAATTATTATTAAATTCGGTTTGATTTCATTGATTACTTCTAGACTAAATTCTTTTAATCCACCTAAATCTGCATATTTTTCTTCCTTATATTCTGAAAGATAAGTTGGCAGATTTTTCTTTGGTAATCCTACTAATCCTTTTATATCTAATGAATCCATAATATCTAAAGAAGCATAGTCTAATACTACTACTTTTTCTGGATTCTTAGGTACCTCAGTTTCTCCAGCAGTATGAATTATTTTTACAGTTTCACCTTTTTCCCCTTCATTATCTTTGCTACCAAGTTTTGTAGCTACAAATACACCAATTAAAGCAACTATTGCAACTCCTACTATTATATTAATTTTTTTCTTATTCATTTGTTTCACCTATTCCTTTCATTTATATCCAATTAATATTTCCCTTATATCTTAATATTTATTTATAATAAATTTCTTTAATTTTAAATTTTAAAAAAAATTATACTTTATTGTTATGGAAATCATAGATTTCTTTTTCTAGCTTTACTCGTAAGGATACTCTTTGTCACCTTACTATTTTAACTTATTCATTTTCGTTACACTCAAATGAGTAAGTTCCCATAATTAAATCATAGATTTAAATAGTCACTTAAGTTCGACCAACCAAATCATAGATTTTGGGTCTCACTTAGAAATATACGCAGATGTTGTTTCCGTTTATATTTTTTATGTGAAAATCTATTTCATATACGTCTTCTAAAACATCCTTTGATATTATGGCATCAGTTATATCATCTTTGACTATCTTTCCATCTTTAAGAATAACTATTTTATCTGAGTAAACTGATGCAAAGTTTATGTCGTGCATAACTATTACTACAGTTTTTCCAAGATCATCTACTAGTCCTCTTAATACTTTCATCATCTGTACTGAATGCTTCATATCTAAGTTATTTAACGGTTCATCTAATAGTACATACTCTGTATTTTGAGCTATTATCATAGCAATATATGCTCTTTGTCTTTGTCCACCGCTAAGCTCATCTAAATATCTATCTTCAATATCCTTAAGTTGCATATATTCTATGGCTTCATCTACATACTTTGTGTCTTCTTTTGTCAGTCTACCTTCGCAGTGAGGGTAACGTCCAAAGTTAACTATTTCCTTTATAGTTAATCTTACATTTATATTGTTAGACTGCTTAAGTATAGCTATCTTTTTAGCTAGTTCTTTAGTGTCCCATTTTTCTAACTCTCTACCATCTATAATAACTTCGCCTTCATCTTTCTTCATAATACGAGATATCATTGATAACAAAGTACTCTTCCCTGCTCCATTTGGTCCTATAAAAGAAGTAATATTACCTTTTTCAATGTTTAAAGATACATTGTCTACTACCAGATTATCTCCATACTTTTTAACTATATCTCTAACCTCTATCATTTATTTTCCCTCCTTCATTAAAAGATATATAAAGTAAATTCCACCAATAAAATTAATTATTATACTTACTGTACTTCCAAAATTTAATATTCTTTCCACTATGAACTGTCCAGCTATTAAAGCAATTATACTTATCAATATACTTCCCGTTATTTGATAACTATGTTTATATGTATTAAGAAACTGATAAGATAGATTAACCACCAATAATCCAAGAAAAGTTATTTGTCCAACTAAAGCTGTAGATATGGATACTAATACTGCTACAACTATCAATATTTTTTTAGAAAATCTATCAAAATCTATTCCTAAGTTTATAGCTTGATCTCTTCCCAAAAGCATAACATCTAATTTTTTTACATCGTCATAAAATAATACAAAAATGATTAGTAAGGCTATTACTGATATTAATAATATATCTGTATTAACATTAGCAAAGCTAGCAAATATTTTACTTTGCAATGTTTCAAATTCATTTGGATCAATTATTACTTGCATAAAAGACGTCATACTTTTAAACAAGGTTCCCAATACTGTTCCCACCAATAGCAAAAAGAATATATTTCTATTTCCGTCTTTCTTAAATAATATTTTATAAAGAACTAAAGTTCCAACTAACATTATGGTAACTGAAGTCATAAAATTCACATTTCTGTTTATCATAAATATACTTGATGCTCCGAATAAAAACACGGATATGGTTTGTACAAACATATATAAGGAATCAAGTCCAAGTATGCTTGGCGTTAGGATTCTATTATTTGTTACTGTCTGAAATATCATAGAAGAAAAGGCTATTGACCCTCCAGTAATTACTATAGCTATAACCTTAGGTATTCTCTTTGATAGGTTGTAATCCCAGTTTCTACTATTTAATCCTTCAAACAAAAATAAGCCAATAACAAATAATGCAACTATTCCAAGTATATATAACTTCTTTTTATCTATATTATCCTTCATTTCTATTCCTCCTAAATATCAGGTAAAGGAATATAATACTTCCTGTAACTCCTACAGTAAGACTTATAGGTACTTCATAGGGATGAATTACAAGTCTACCTATAATGTCACATGCTAGTACAAATATTGCCCCAAACAAAGCTGTATCCCAAATATTCTTACCAAGATTGTCCCCTTTAAATATAGATACTATATTGGGAACTATTAATCCTATAAAAGGTATATTACCAACAGTTATTACTACTAAAGCTGAAATCAATGCAACAATTATAACTCCAATATTGGCAACCTTATTATAGTTAATCCCTAAATTTGATGAGATATCTTCCCCCATTCCTATAATAGTAAATTTATTAGCATACAGAAGTGCTAATATTAATAATGGTATAGTCAAATAGAGAAGCTCATAATTTCCCTTTATAATCATAGAAAAATCTCCTTGGAGAAAAGTTCCCATACTTTGAACTAAATTGTTTTTATAAGCAAAGAAATCTGTCATAGACCCTATAACATTTCCTACCATTATTCCCACTAGAGGTATGAATACAACATTTTTCATTTTTATGGTTTTAAGTATTTTCATAAATACAAAGGTTCCCAAAAGGGCAAATATAAATGCTGTTATCATCTTTTGCATCAAAGTTGCTGATGAAAATAGTAACATAGAAACTAGTACGCCAAGTTTTGCTGAGTCTACGGTAGCTGCTGTACTTGGAGAAACAAATTTATTATTACTAATTTGCTGCATTATAACTCCACCAACGCTCATTCCTACTCCAGCTACCACTATACTAATAAGCCGCGGCAATCTAGTTAAAATTATTATATTCATCTTACCGTGGTTCCATTGCATTATATCTGTAATACTTATATTCTGAGCCCCTATAAATATTGAAGACATACACAGTATTATAAATAAAGGAATTAAATATTTCTTTTTCATATTTCCTCCAAAACTTTATTATGTATCCTAAATATCTTTATGTATTAAATTATGTGATATTCTTAAACACTTATATATACTTGATGTAACAATAAAACTACATTATTAATTGAAACATAATTTTAATTGATAATACTTATTGCCACTTCATAATAGCTTAATTGATAATCATTTTCAACTTATTAAAACTTAAATACACTTGATTAAATTACTCAAAATTCTCCATTCTCCATTTTTCTGTATTTCTCTTATATATTTGTATTAAACTTTTATATTGAAATTTCGTTTTTAAATTTTAGATAAGATGAATTTTATTGTTAAAAATAACAAATAATAATGCTCATTTACATTGGTTGCATATAATAGTAAAATTCTAATTGAGATAATTAGATATTTAAAACTATATTCACAATAAACATAAGTTAATTTGTAATTATTTAAGTTTTAAATGTACAGAGGGGATTATTAAAATTATGAGTAAAAAAGATGTTTTTCAAAAAAGTAGTGTAATTTTATTACTATCTTTACTATGTACCTTACTTTGGGGAAGTGCCTATCCATCTATAAAGATTGGCTACTATTTATTTTCTATAGGTGAAAATGATATTTTTAGTAAGCTTATATTTGCAGGCTATCGATTTGCTTTAGCAGGTTTTCTAGTAATTTTATTAACTTGGATAATCCAAAAGAAATTTTCTATTCCTAAAAAGAAGGCCTTAAGTCATATTGTACTACTTGGGTTTATTCAAACTACTTTAGAATATTTATTTTTCTACATAGGACTTTCTCACACTACCGGTGTTAAGGGGTCCATATTAAACAGTACTGCAACCTTTATGGCTGTAATTCTTGCTCATTTTATATATTCAGATGATAAATTAAATTTCCAAAAGATTTTAGGATGTATTGTTGGATTTATGGGAATAGTTATAATTAACTTAGGTGGTAAAGTTGGAAGTGGTTTTACCTTTACTGGTGAAGGATTTATTATTCTTGCTGCTGCTTCCTTTGCAATTGGATCTCTTATAAGTAAAGAAGTTGCTAAAAGAGAAGATAGCATGATAGTCACAGGATGGCAACTACTCTTTGGGGGGGCTTTACTTATAACTGTAGGCGCACTTGGAGGTGCACGAACCTCTATACCTTCTACTGAAGCTATGCTATTACTTTTATATCTCTCCCTTCTTTCTTCAGTGGCTTTTACAATATGGACTATCTTATTAAAACATAATAATGTTGGTAAAATTTCTATATACAATTTTTTAACACCTGTGTTTGGTGTTTTTCTTTCTGCTATATTTTTAAAAGAATCTATTTGGCATTGGAAAAATCTGTTGGCACTTGTATTTGTATGTATTGGAATATATATAGTAAATAAACCTAAAGTTAAAAATAGTTAACTAAAATTAATAGACTCTACGAACTAATTATTCATAGAGTCTATATTTTAAATCTATTCAATCTATAATTATTATACTTTACCTATAAATATTTAATTTTATATTCATCACAATACTCCATTTTAGTTATGGAGTAGCATAGATCATCATATATTCTTCCATCATAAGTTTCGCTAGCCATTCTTAATGTTCCATCATACTTAAATCCACACTTTTCTATAACCCTTTTAGATTTATGATTTCCGTGATAATGATAACAAGATACTACTTCACATTTTATTTCTTCGAACAAATATTTTATTACCCTATTTACTGCTTCAGTCATAATTCCTTTTCCCCAATATTCTTCTGAAAGTACATATCCTATCATTCTTGCCTTTAATAAATTTCTTTTCACATCTCTATGATTACCAATGGAACCAATTACTCTATTATTTTTCTTATATACAATTGCCCATACCTCATCATTCTTTATAAATGACTGAAGTATCCCTTTAGATATTTCTTTATTCTTATGGGGTTTCCATCCTGCCATAGGACCAACATTAGGATTTTTAGAATACTCATAAAAATCATCCAAATCCGTTATTTTCCAACTTCTCAAAATCAATCTTTTTGTTTCTAGTGACTTCATATTCCCACCTCTTAACTTTTACAATTTATTCCTTAACCTTTTAGTTTATATTTTATATAAATTATATGTTTAGGCAATGATATTATATGATAAATATAACATAAATACATTTTAATTACTTTATTTATTAGCTTAATTCCCCAATCTAATCCTAAAAAAATATAAAAAGAACTTTGAAATTTCAAAGTTCTTTTTATATTTTAAAACCTATCTATCTTCAAAATTTAGTATCTAAATTATATTTTGCTACTAAATTCTTCAATAAATTATATACCCTTTTTCCAAGCATTAACATAATAAAATAATTGCCTACCATATGAATTAAATCATATGGTATTCCATTTATCCAATAAGTTAAAGCAAATGTTTTAGATACTGTAAATATATATGGTATTGAATACAGTGCTCCAAATAACATTCCAAATACACCGGATATTATACTCCAACCTAAAAAATTTTCTTTAATTATTTTTTTAAATAACAGCACTACTAGTACTAACATAGGCCAAACAATCCAGTATCCAAACCACCAAGTTCCCATTCCACTGACAAGACCTAGTAAAAAGTTAAATACCACTACAACTACCAATGCTCTTCTACCTAATACTAAAGTATATATTACTAGTAAAAAGGATACTGGTTCTATATTAGGTATTCCACTCATCATAACTTGTAACACAAGCATTAGAGCTCCAAGTAATGCCAATATTATCAAATCTTTAGTTTTATACATATTACCAACCTATTGTAAGTATAAGTTCTATCTTATCACCATCTTTTACAGTAGTATCATCTATACCAGTTTGAGAATTTTCTCCATTTATTTTTAGATTCCACCACTCTTGCTTGCTAGCATCTGCATCTAGTCCATCTACTCCAGTTATAAATCTAGTAGCTTGAGATGTATCAGTTACTATTATCTTCATTTCATCTAATGCTTTTCCTAGAGTTTCTGCATTAGTTGGATGTGTATAAGTTTTTTCATAATTATCCTTTTTACTTATAACTGTAACTTCTATAGTTTTATCTCCTTCAACTCTTTGCTTTGCATTGAAATTTTTGTAGATAAAAAATCCACCAATTGCAATAATTATAACTATTAAAGAAATTATTATTGACTTCATATTTTTTTTCATATCTTTACCTCCTAAGAAACAAAATAAACTCTCCTTCAGTATAGAAAGAGAGAATTTATTTACTACTAATAATATATTTTATGTAGCAACTCCATTTACATGCTATCATATATATTTTATAAAATCAACGTATTATAGATGAAATAAATTTATGCATACATTAAGATTTTATATTTTGGTTATAATTTAGTTAGTCTCTTTTATTTATACAATCTATATATAAATAGTAATTTATAATCCTAGTTATTCTTAATTTAGTTATACTAAATTCTGCTCTATGTTATTTAATATATTCTTACATAGCCATATAATTATAAAAGATATGAACACATTCCATACAAATGTAATTATTATTGAAATTGTTCCTATATCAAAGATAATTGCTACAATTACAGAACCTATAATTCCTGGTAGTGCAATTATTATCAATGCAAGTATTGTTAAAAACATTAATAATCCTTTCCCTGTAACCTGTTTGAATATTTTTTGAGACAATACATCTCCTGCTATAAATAACATTCCAAATCCCAATCTTGCTATTATGCATACTAATATTTCTATAGGTGAAGAACCTAATATGATTCCCGCAATAACAAATAGTATAATTCCATCTATAAAACACTTTATTAAGTTTTCAGAAACTATATACATCAATTTTTTAAGTGGACTTTCAGGAATTAAATATACATAATGCATTTTTAGTTCTCTAACCCATCGCCCTGCAAAAGTCATAAATAATTGAATATATGTGGCCATAGCAAAGGTAGCTATTATACTTCCTATGTCCTTCATTGTTAATGTAAATATGACCACAACTACTATTTGAACTAAAGTAGTATTGTCTAAAAAGAATTTTCCTGCTCTCCTATTTTCTAACATATGCTTAAAAAAGAATACAGAAGCTCCTCTTCCTTTATTTATTCCAACATTTTTTAATTTTATCTTCTTAGTATCTTTAACTTCTACTATTCTGCCTTCTTTTGCATCTTCCACGCGTTTATGCATAGTTTCTGTAGCTTGAAGTACGTCTTCATAATATTCATTTTTACTTTTCATAAGAATAACTATAGTTAATACTATGCCTATAAGTGTTGCTATAATGTACATTAACGCATTAGAGGTTTCGCCTATCAAAATACCATAAATTACTCCTTTTATCCACCCTACAAAAGGAATAAATTCTAGATAACTTACATTTATTGCATTAACTATAGCTCCTATACCTCTTCCACCTTCTTTTATATTAAATAGAATAGAAATTATTAAAGGTAATACTAGGAGATAAATTAAAATCTTTACTGCTTTCTTTTTACCTTCATCTCCGCTAGTAATTGAATAAATAGCCATAGATATGATACTACTTATGAAAACTAACATAAAATATCCTAGGAATATTACTATTACACCTAGAGGATTTACTCCATACCTCTGTTTAAGTACACCAGCTTGAAAGAGTATAAAGATGGATATAAGTAAAGATGTACCTAACTGTCTTATAAGTCCATATATAAGTACTTTTTTAGATGATATAGGAGAAGCAAAGAGCAAGTTTACATCAGACATTTTAAAAAATGTAGCTCCTGATGATAATCCTTGGATGATTTGAGTTGTAAATAAAAACATAAATAGTGCATATATTATTGCTCCTAGCTCCGCTATTGGACTTAAGCTATTTACATCAATATTATTAGAAGTTTTAGCTGAGGTTATAAAAACAAAAGCCATTAAAGCTATCAAAATTATATATGCTATTAATTTACCAGGATGATTCTTTAAATCCTTTATTCGATTTTTTAAGGTTGTTCTCCATAGATAAATAATTCCCTTCACTACTGATCACCCTTTCCTTCAGTGATGTGAAAGAATAATTCTTCTAATCCTTCATTAGATTTTTCAGCATCTTCTTTTACCCTTGTAGCAGCAATTTTTCCATTCATCATGATATGTGCTACATCCCAGAATTCCTTCACACTATCAATCATATGAGTACTTATTATCATTGCTACACCTTGATTTTTTAATTCTATTATTAATTCTTTTAATGCTTTAATTCCATGAGGATCAAGACCTACTAAAGGTTCATCAAAAATTATAACCTTAGGTTTTGGAAGTAATGCACAACAAATACTTACCTTCTGCTGCATTCCTTTAGAAAGCTCTTTCCCAAACTTTTGTTTTTTATCATCTAGTTCAAATATCCTTAACAGTTTTTCAGCATATTCTCTCCAGTCAGTAAGATTATAACCTCTTGCAATAAATTCTAAATGCTCTACCACTGTTAACATATCATATAGTACAGGTACTTCTGGTATATATCCAATTATTCTTTTAGCTTCTATAGATTTATTATCAAAACTTTCTATGGATATATTTCCTTGAAATCTTAATAGTCCGCATATACATTTAATAATAGTAGATTTTCCAGCACCATTAGGCCCTAAAAGTACTGCTATCTCCCCATCCTCCACTTGAAAACTTATATTATCATTAGCAACAAATTTTCCATATTTTTTTGTTACATTATTTACAACTAACATAAAAATCACCATCCCTTAAAGTTTAACTTGATACTAGATTTCTTACTAAATATAGTTATTCACATTCATACTTGAGTTTAATTACCAATATTAACATTTTATATAATAATCATTGTAATTACAAGTATGGATGATAAAATGTTATCAATTCATTCTAATTCAACTAATAAAGTGGCTTTGTTGAAAATTTCAGTAATAAAAATAATAGGTTTTAAAAGCTCTGCTTTTAAAACCTATTATTTATATTGACATTGTTAAATATGTTACATAACTAGCCACTATTGCCATGCTAGCTAATACATACGGTAAAGAACTTGATATCTTATGTATCTCTTTGGCTTGTTCTTTTTTTATCTTTAACATACCATAAGCAACCACAGTACATATAAATCCAAACATTATTAATAAGTATACTTGGTTTGATGGTTGATAAATAGATCCTTTTATATATAGTATATCAGCTAAAAACAGTATGCAAAAATTAAATAAATTACTTCCTACAATGTTTCCAATCATAGCATTAAAATTACCCTTTTTAGCTAAAGATATAGAAGATGTTAATTCTGGAAGAGAAGTTGCAACTCCAAGGAACAACGCTCCTGCCAAGGTAACCCCTAAATTTAACTCCTTTGCAATCATATCTGTTACTATAGTAATACCTATACTAAACACAATTAATCCTATACTTAAAAGTGTAAATCTCACATATATCTGCTTTACTGTAAGATTACAAGTACTTTCTCCACTATCTTCAGAAGATTCATCCCCTGACATAGTCTTAACACCAAAAATATATAATATCATAATTACTATTGAAAATATGCTTACACTAAAAAACAAAAAATCTCTTCCAATATAATTAGCTATGAATACTATTCCATATATCACTATTAAAAGCTTCAATGTATTCCTATGGCTTGATGTTACTACAGAGCTTTGGAATCTCTTAACTCCTACTAAAACTAACACTCCTAAAATAGTTAAGTTAAACACATTACTACCAAGAATATTACCGGAAACTAATTGTACCTCATTCAAAAATATAGTAGACGAAATACTTGTAAATAACTCTGGAAGTGAAGTTACTGCTGCTAACATAACACCTCCAATAAAAGCTCCTGATAAATTTGTTTTTTTATCAAGCTCATCTACATAATAAGACAACTTAATCGAAAAACCAATTACAAATGCAGCAAAAATTCCATATAAAGCGTATATCATTTTTATTCCTCCTATGTATTTTAACAAAATAAAAGAGACTCATATTCTGATATAAGAATATAAGTCTCGTATTTTAAGATTAAACCAGAATATTAAATATCCAAGATGTTGACCTAATCCCACGAAGTCATTTAATACTTCCTGCTAACTACTCCCTTAATATATAAATTATTATATTATAGCCTGTACATTGTACTAATCATACCATTTTTTAAAAGTTATATCAACTAAAAAATTATATAGCTTTTGTGAATTAAATTAAATATAATCTTTTATTGCATTAAGAAGTAAACTATTTCTTCTAATGAAATACCATGATAAGATTTTTTAATATTTTCAAACTTTTTTCTTAAATGCCCCTTAATATTTTCAATATATGATATGGTAAAAGGTAAGTATTTAGAAATTTCTTTTACATATTCCTTTGAAAAATAATTTTTATTCATAACAACAGCAAAAATTATCATTAAAATACAATTATCTTTTATTAATTTTTTCAAATTTTCAATGTTTTCCCCCCTAAAACAAGTTGCATCATCTAATATATGGATAGTTAGATTAATAAGCTTATTAACAATATTATCCAGATGGTATTTTCCTGCTAGTTGAGACATTATAGTCATGTGTTTATTCGCATAATCTATCTTTACATCTTGCAAATCATCGCATAATTGAAGCAGAAATCCATACCCATAGGTAAAAATCTCCTCGTCTTTGTTTAAGTTTCCATTTATAAGATAACCATCCACAATAACAGATGTTCCTCCCTTTTCAATAGATATATCTAGCATATCTCTTTCATAGGGGTTACTTATTCCTTCTTGCTGAATAAGGCTTTTTACTTGTCCTTCATGAATTAATAATAAGCCTTGAAAAACTTTGGGATAATCATTTCTATTAAAAACAGATTCTATATATTCAACTAACTTAAACACTTGCTTTTCATGAGAATTTCTCCCACCTATCTCTTCACCACATAGTCTTTTATACAACCTGTTATTAAATTCTTTCTTTTCTTCTATTGATATATCTAAATTATCTAAATAATTATCAGTATAGGGATACAACATACTATATCCAAAAATAGCCATGGTAAATGAAATATCTATATCCATCATCTTTTGAAGAAGACTAACAATCCACACATTTCTCATAGCTTGCCCAATATCTTCATAATTCATTTCTTTATCAAAGACCTTGCACTGATTTATAAATATTTTAGTGGTTGCAAAAAACTGATCCTTCATTTTTTTATCTATGGTTCCTAGCTTGAATAATTCTTCTCCCATTATCATATTTTCAAGATAAAAGTTACTATTTTTCTTCCATAATTCTCTATTCTCTTCTTCCAATGGAAACATCTCAATAATTTTTATAAATTCATCAATAAATTTCTCAAACTTTTTCTCATACTTTTTCTTTCTGATATATCCATTAGCTTCTAATGGAATATCTACACATGTAGGCATACTCCACCATATTTCTCTATATAAATTTTTTAAAACCTTAATATTTTTCATATAGCTTTCACCTACATTGTTATTCATGCTAATCATCTCCTTAGATACCATTTACTTTACGAATACTACACTATAGTACTTATGATTGTTAAATTTATAATATTTTTTAAATCAATCTCATAAGTACTAATTTTATTATTATATTCATCCTTCACAATTCTTACTACTGGTCTATCTGGCAACCCATTATTTTGACTTACCACATACCCAAATAAATTATTTGATAGATATACAGGACATCCTAATGGATAAACTGCAAATGTATCTTTAAACAACTTAATTATTTCAGGATCAAAACTTGTATATGTCTCTGCTAAAATTAATTCATAAGCTTCTCTAGGGTCAAATTTTTTTCTATAGCATCTATCTGATGTTATGGCCGTAAACACATCACATATAGAAATGATTTTTGCAAATTGTGATATTTCATTATCTTTTAATCCATAAGGATAACCTGTACCATTGTACTTTTCATGATGTTCTATTACTCCATCTATTATCTCTTCATTTATTATAGGATTACCAAGTAGTATATCTCTACCGTATAATGGATGCATCTTAATTTTCTTGAACTCATCTTCAGTTAATTTATCTGGTTTATTTATGATTCTACTAGATATTTTCGTTTTTCCTATATCATGAAATAGAGATGCTATAGCTAAATCACGCAATCTTGATTTTGAAAGATTCATATTTACTCCTAGAAAAATTGCCATAATACTAGTATCCACAGAGTGTATGTATGTATAATCATCATATAATTTTACTTCATATAAATTTAGATTTATGTAGTTTTCACTCTGTATATATTCAACTAAATCATCAACCATAGTTAGAGATTTACTTAAAGATTTATTATTATAATTTATTAAATCACTAAACATATTAGGTATGGTTTGAAGTATATTTTTTTTTAAATTTATAAGTTCACTATCATCTTTTATATCTTTTAAGTCATCGTCTTGTACATACAGAAAAAATATCCCTTGCTGTTCAATACTATTTTTTACTTGATCAGTAATTATAATACCCTTTTTTAACAAAGTCTTACCCGAACCTGTAATAATGTCCTTAGCAAGTATTTCATTTCCCTGCAAATCCTTAAGCAATGTTAATTTCATATAATCCCTCTCCATAAACATAATCATCAGTATTTTCTTATTTTATAATATCATATCTATAAATTATATGATACTTTAACTTGATTGTTTATACACATACTGTATATTATAAAAATAACTTGATAAACCAATCTTTGTAGAAAAAAATTAAGGCTATATCATAAATTTTTGATATAGTCTTAATTGCTTTTATATTTAATCATATATTTATTCAATTATAGGGTTATAGGATGTAACCACTACAAATTATAGTGGTTACATCCCTGTGTGAAATTAGTTGGTTTCATCAAAACCACTAAGAGGGACATAAGTAGAAAATTTACATTTATATTGACTAAAGTTTTGGGTTGAAAACTTTAAGTTAATAACTAAAGTAACAATTAAAATATAGTTACTTTATTTGTATATTTTATATAGGAGAAAGCTACTCCTTTGTAGCTTCATAGTTTATTAAAACTGTAAAATAGCTTATATATTCTACAATCCACACCCTTGTAAATTCTCCTAGCAATATAAAAAAAGATAGATATTATTGATATCTATCTTGGAATATACTAAATTTAAATAAGTGAAAGCTTTTGCAATTTAATTTATAGTTTAAACCTATAAATATAAATACTATATTTTACCTAAACCATCACTGGATAAATTTTTTAACTCTTCCTCAGAAAGTATCAAATTTCATAATCCTATGGCAGGTCTCCTGGCTTGTGAATCATACTTCTTAGCGCCTTCCCAAAATAAATTAGTGGCTTTTGCTAAGTCGTCCTCACTTACAGTTACTGGGATAGCTTTGGATTTTCACCAAATTCCCTATTAAGCACTTAGTACACCTATCGGACTCTATATATTAAATTTTATTTTTAATCTAATAAGTTTAAAATGTAAGTTGTAGTTATTTTATAAAATTAACTTTCCATTCCCCTTACAATTATTATTCTACTGAACTAGATTAATATTGTCAACCCCACTTTTTTAAATAAATATAGAAATATTTTTACTTAGAATTTCATTATATAAATTAATTCATTACATCTCTCTTTTGGAATACTAAAAATGAAGCTATAATTAATATTGTAGCAAATACACTCAATTGAATTGCCCCCATAGTTGAATTTAAAACTATATTATATTGGCTTTTAAACATTTCAGTATATTGAGAATTTGTAATGAAAGTTGATAAATTCATATATGGTAATATAGTTTTCCCTACCCATCTCATACCTAAGCTTGCCATAATCATTGTAGCAACTGAGCTACCTAAGTATGCTACAGTAGTAAGACCAACTGCTAAAGCTGTATTTTTTATAATAGTTGATATAGCAAATACTAATGCTATTATAAATATTAAACTAATGCTTGAGAATAAAAGCTTAGGTATAATGGAAATTACAAAATTTTGTTTGACTATAGTTTCTCCGCTGAAGGATATTACTTTTGTAGCAAGTCCTCCAAATCCATTTACAATTCCACTTGATATACTGTTTAATATGACTGTAGTTAACAGTACCCCATATCCTATAATAAATACTGATATTAATTTAGAAAATAAAATTTTCCATCTAGATACTGGTCTAATCATAAGTAATCTAACTGTACCTGTAGAATACTCTGAAGAAACTATACCCCCTCCAATGATTATGCATAATATAATGGCAACACTAACATACATTAAATAAGTTCTATCTAGAGAATTTCTAATATCATTATCAAATTTAACTTGTGGAATATTATTTTCAAGACTATACCAATCAAGAGCTATAGCCTGTTCTATAGATTTTGTTTTCTTCTCATAGTCTTTTTTGTACTCCTCATAAGTATATCCTTTTGCTATTTCCGCACTATTGTATTGTGTAAATTCAGTTTCACTAAGTAGTTTCTCACCATTTTCATCAATCTTATTGGCAATATCCCTTATAGTGTTGTTTTTCCAATTCTTATTGTCATAAGGAATTTTATTATTATATCTATATTCGGTTGCCTTAAGTCTTTTCTCCAAAGCATCAAGCTGAATTTTAGAATTCTCTAGAGATGTAACATAGTTTTTATTATTAGGATTTTTCTTCACTTCATCTTCTGATATTTTAATAGTTGACTTTAAATTTTTAATTTCTTCCTTAGAAGAATTAATATTCTTCCCTAAGTAAACTAAGTAATCATTTTTAATGACAGAATCATATAATTCCTTACTTTCTTTATCTTTAGAATCTATTATCTTTTGAAGTTCATCCTTACTCATTCCTAAATATTCATTAAACATATTTATATCAAATTCATCTATATTAAAAAATAATTCTTCACCTACTAACCCTTCTGAAATTCCTGATAGAATAATTGCCTCTTTTGATTTATTAGAAGCCTCTCCAGCTACTTCATTTCTCCAATCATCCCAAGAAACATTACTCTCTATTAAAATTTGTGACTTTTTAATGTTTTCTTCATAAATTTTCTTCTGAATGTCTTTATTTTTCTTACTTGAATCAATATTAGTTATTTCTGTTTGTTGCCATTGAATGTCTTGATTATAACTATCTATATACCATTTTGCTCCTTCTCTATTATCTAAAAATTTTAAAGCTGCTGGTAACATTATACTAGCTAATAGTATTAAAATCACTATTACTTTAACACTAGTTTTTTTATATTGCTTTATCAATTCATTTTTTATTAGTCCACATACTTTACTCATTAAACTCTGCTCCTTTTCTACTATATTACACTATTTGCATTTTAGATCCTGTTGTTACCTTCATAAATTCATCTTCAAGAGTGTTATTAATAGGCTTAATAGTGTAAACTAATATATTCTCCATAATTAAAGCTTTATTAACATTGGCAATTTCATCACGAGAACAAGAAATTATTATTTTATTTTCTTTGAAGTCTACAGTAATCTCTTCAGATATTTTGTTATAATCATTCTCTATAATTTTTCTCGCTAAAATATAATTACTTACTTCTAATTCATAGGTTATCAAGCTTTCGATATTTTGCTTTTTAATATCTTTTAATGTTTTAATATCTATAATTTTTCCATTATCTATTATTCCAACTCGATCACACATAAGCTCCATTTCACTAAGTAAGTGACTTGACACTAAAACTGCTAGTCCCTCTTTTTCTGCCAAATGTCTTAAGGTATCACGTAACTCTTTAATTCCCATTGGGTCTAATCCATTAGTAGGTTCATCTAAAATTAAAAGCTTAGGATTGTGTAATAATGCTTGAGCAACCCCAAGTCTTTGACGCATTCCAAGAGAATATTTTTTTACTTTATCATTAATACGATTTTCAAGTTTCACTAATTTTATAACTTCATTAATACGTTCTTTAGAAATATTACCATGCATTCTGCCATATATCTCTAAATTTGTACGTCCTGTAAGATATCCATACATTTCTGGATTTTCAATAATCCCTCCTACTTGAGAAAGAGCTTTTTCAAAATTTTTCTTTACATCATTATTACTAATTAAAATATCTCCTTCATCAATTTTTAAAAGTCCTGTAATCATCTTAATAGTAGTAGTTTTACCTGCACCATTTGGTCCTAAAAATCCAAATATTTCTCCTGAGTTTATTTCAAAACTGACATTGTCAACTATTTTACGATTACCTATAATCTTAGTAACATTTTTTAATTCTAGAACTTTAGACATTTCCTCACCTCATAATCTTTGATGATGTTAGCATACAATACCTTTAATACTTTGAAAATAAGTTTCCTCTAATTGTAAGAAAGATGTAATAATCACTTTAATTTTTATATGAAAAGTAATAATTTCTTAAGAATTAAATTCTGATATAAGTAACATTTATAAATAACTTCTAAATAATTATTTTAAAAGCTTTACTCTTGTAGTCATGATATTTTAAACAAGGTTCATACTTTAATTGACTAATTTTTAGATCTATATAATAAATATTTAACATTTTTAAAATTCTATTTCATAAAATATTAAAATTCTTTCCTCATAAATCACTTTAAATAAGTTGTCCTCTTGTACTATAATATAGTACAAGAGGTATGTAGAAATTATATATTAAAAACATATTTTGATATTCTAATGTTTCAATAACAATTAGTTATAATATATTAAGAGGTGATCAAATGAATTTTTTCAGCGAATCCTATGGAATTGACTTATTTTCATTATTTCTTATTCTAGTATCATCTATATTAAATTTATTTTCTATTACTCGTCTTTTAGCGGGAGTTATTTTATTTTATGCATTATATAGAGTTTTCTCAAGAAATGTTGAAAAGCGTGAGCAAGAACATAGAAAATTTTGTATGTATGCCAATAGATTTTTAAGTAAATTTAATAAAGCAATTCCTAGCAACCTACCTGTGTTCCATTTTGGTGATTGTGCTCCTATTTTTAGTAACTTCAAAAGATGGTTTAACGAAAAGAAAAATTATAAAATAGTTAAATGTCCAAAGTGTGGACAACGGCTTAGATTACCTAGAGGCAAAGGGAAAATTACTGTTACTTGTAAGCGATGTTTCTATGAGTTTAAAATGAAAAGCTAAAACCTAATACAATTCCACGGACTATCAGTATAAATTATGTACTGGTAGTTTTTTCTTAATATTTAACTTTTTTACACTTATCTTTAATTAAATTTAATATTCAACAAATATTATTGATTTTCTTTGTGATTCCATATAATATATAAATAATACGATAAATTATTCGGAAATTTTATTTCCAATAATTCTTGTATTCTAAGAATTATTGTAATTTTTTATAAACCTTTATAATTAAATAAAAAAATTAGATAAGGAGATGAGTTATGGATTTTTTAATTTCTACAAAAGATGTATTAATTAATTTTATGAATTTTTTAACTGACAAGGTTAACACTATTAACACCTTTATGTGGTCTTACGTACTTATTGTTTTACTTATTGGAGTAGGAATCTACTTCTCTTTTAGAACAAAGTTTGTTCAATTTAGATTTTTCAAAGAAATGTTTAGACTTTTAATGCCTAATGATCAAGAAAATAAAGATGGAGTTTCATCCTTTCAAGCCTTTTGTATAAGCACAGCTTCTAGAGTTGGTACTGGTAATATTGCTGGTGTTGCCATGGCTGTAGCAGCTGGTGGTCCTGGTGCAGTATTTTGGATGTGGCTTATTGCCTTAATTGGAGGAGCTTCAAGCTTTGTAGAAAGTACTCTTGCTCAAATTTATAAAACAAAAGACAAGGATGGAAACTTTTTAGGGGGACCTGCCTACTACATTGAAAGAGGGCTAGGTAAGCGTTGGCTTGGTGCAATTTTTGCTATCTTAACTACTTTATGTTTTGGACTAGTATTTAATGCAGCTCAATCTAATACAACAACTTTAGCATTTACAAATGCCTTTGATATTAACCCTGTGATAATAGGTGTACTTTTATCAGTTTTAACTGCCTTAGTAATCTTTGGTGGAGTTAAGAGAATTGCAAAGGTTTCAGAGGTTATCGTTCCAATCTTTGCAACTGCTTATATTTTAGTTGCAATTATAGTTATAGTAATTAACTTCAAAACTATTCCTAGTATATTTGCATTAATATTTGAAAATGCTTTTGGTATAAAACAATTTGCAGCTGGTGGCCTTGGATTCACAATAATGCAAGGTATTAAAAGAGGACTGTTCTCTAATGAAGCCGGTATGGGTAGTGCTCCTAATGCAGCAGCTACGGCTACAGTTTCTCATCCTGTAAAGCAAGGACTTACTCAAACCCTAGGTGTTTTTACTGATACAATAGTAATCTGTACATGTACAGCCTTCATTGTGTTAATTTCCGATAATTATGCAGGAACTACTTTAACGGGTATTGAACTTACTCAAAGTGCACTTAGTTCGCAAATTGGAGTAGTTATTGGGACTTATTTCTTAGCTATATGTACTTTCTTGTTTGCTTTTAGCTCTATAGTAGGTAACTATTACTACGGACAAACTAACATTGAGTTCATAAGTAATAATAAAGTGATACTTAATATATTCAGATCCTTTGTCGTTCTTACTGTATTTATTGGTTCCCAAGCTTCTATAGACTTGGTATGGAATCTAGCAGATTTATTCATGGCTTTCATGGCAGTTATAAATCTAATAGCTATACTATTCCTTGGAAAATATGCATTTGCTGCTCTTGATGACTATTCTCGTCAGAAAAAGGCTGGCAAAGACCCTATTTTTAAGTCATCAACAATTCCAGGGCTTGAAAATACTGATGCTTGGAAGGATAACGATGATAAAACTTACGAAGAAATAGGTTAATATAAATTTAAGACTCAATTAACTGTTTAATAGTTAATTGGGTCTCTTTGTTTAAATCTAACAATCAATATGTACTTTAATTATAAAAAATTAAAACCTTGATATTCTTTTAAGGGAATTTAAAAGAATATCAAGGTACATTTCTATATGTTATTTAAAACTTGGAACTCTTCTTGTCTTTTCAGCTGTTTTTAATACACTATATAAAACTATAGTTTCTATAGGTAACAGAATAAGACTTTTAACTATACGTACTGAGTAAGCTACAAATATTCCTTTTCCATACATAATGTATAACCATATTGGTGTAAGTACTAGGTTTATTACAATCATTATTACTAATCTAGTAATAAAAATTCGCTTTATACTTACAGGCTTTTTATATAATATTAAACCCGTTATAAAACCACCTAGGAATTCATTGAAAGTAAATCCAATGAAAAACGGACCATTAGGACGTATCATATACTTAATTACATCTGTAACTATTCCTACAAATCCAGTGGCAATAGGTCCATAAAACAAAGCACTTATACCTACGGCAATAAATGAAAATCCAATCTTAAGAATAGGGCTTAATTGAATAGACAATGATCCAAGAATAATGTTAATGGCCGCAATTAATGCTAGTCCAGTTAGTGATGAAGTCTTTTTTAAATGTGCTGAAGACTCCTTTAATAAACTCAGCATATTATCTTTTTTTTCTAAAAAAATCATAAAAAACCTCCTTTTTATAACAGCTACATAAAAAAGGAGAATTCCTATTAATATGTAGCAGTGGGAATCGAAGTAAGTACCGCAAGTTTCCTTTTCGTCTGGTGACAATTCCCTGTTCACCCAGCACTTAACGCACAAACTTCTAATCTGCCTCATAGTCATAGTATATCATATTTAAAAATTTTTTCACATATATTTTTTAAATTATATATACATATATACAAATATTATCCATCTAAATATATAAACCTAGGTTTAACTACTTAAACTAAATAAAGCCGAGATTAACTCTCGGCACTTTTATTCTCATAAGCTATTAAAACTATTTTACTATTTTCATCTTTTGACATACTTTGTTCAAGATCAGTTAGCATTCTTCTTTCTTCATCTGTTACATTTGCAAATTTATATTCATTGAATGATTGCATAATATCACCTCCTGTACAAATAGTATTAGCATTCATATAAGAAATATGTATAAGAAGTGCTTAATGTAGAATTAAAAGTNNACTTTTAATTCTACATTAAGCTGATTTATCCTTTGGCAAAACTAAATTTAAAATAACAGCAATAATTCCTGAAACGACAATTCCAGAACCTCCAAATACAAGAATAACCCATTGTGGCATATGTTGTAATGCCTCTGGTACTGATCCTAACCCAAAACCTAACCCTAAGGCAATTGCAACTATCATCCCATTTCTTCCATCTAAAGGTTCACTAGTTATAAGCTTTATACCACTAATAACTATCATAGCAAACATCATAAGTGCGGCTCCTCCAAGGACACTTTGAGGCATTACAGCAACTACAGCTCCTACCTTAGGAAAAATTCCTGCTATTATTAAGAATATAGCTCCAGTGGCTATAGAAAATCTGTTAACTACCTTTGTTATTCCGACAAGCCCAACATTTTGACTAAAGGAAGTATTTGGAAGAACACCAAATAATGACGCAAATGC
The DNA here is from genome assembly GCF_002477055.1 of Clostridium sp. UBA7503. Taxonomy (NCBI): domain Bacteria; kingdom Bacillati; phylum Bacillota; class Clostridia; order Eubacteriales; family Clostridiaceae; genus Clostridium; species Clostridium sp. UBA7503. Next base: position 23,244 of record NZ_DLNT01000047.1, on the reverse strand, counting down.
ACTTCCTAATCCATCAGCCATAACTCCACCTGATAACTCATTATCTGTAGCTGGTCTATTTAATCCCCCCATAGTTATTCCTGAAATATCCCCTACTGTTTCTACAGCTGTTACAATATACATTATTAACATGGCTACAATAGCATCCCAATGAAATGAGAGACCATATTTAAATGGCATTGGTAAAGTAATCCACGGTGCATTTCCAACTACCGAAAAATCTACTTTTCTCATAGGAATCGCCACTAAATAACCTACTATAATTCCTATTATTATTGAAGATGCGCTAGTCATTCCTTTAGTAAATTCTTTCAATATTATTATTACGACTAAAACTATCGTTCCTAATAGTAAGTTAGATGGTGATCCAAAATCTTTTGCTCCCACTCCACCTGCAAAATACTTAACACCGATAGGTATCAACGAAAGGCCTATTGCTAAAACCACTGTTCCTGTGACTACTGGAGTAAATATTTTTTTTAAAGGTTTAATAAATAATCCAAGTATGGCTTCAAATAACCCACCTATTAAAGACGCTCCTAAAATTCCAGTTAATCCATATTTACCTCCAATGGACACACAAGTTGAGATAAATCCAGAGCTTGTTCCCATTACTATTGGTAATTTACCTCCAACCTTCCATATTGGATAAAGCTGAACTAAAGTTACTACTCCTGCCACAAACATAGCACACTGAATTAAAAATGTTTTATCTTCTATAGGTAAATTTACCACTCCAGCTATTATAATAATTGGAGTTATATTCCCCGCAAACATAGCTAGTACATGTTGAATTCCAAGTGGAATTGCTTCTGTCAATGATGGCCTACCATCTAACTCGTAAACACTACCTTTATTGTTAATAACTTCCTTTTTCATAATTCCCCCTAATATATTAGCTAACTAATTAGTTAATTAATACATGAATTTATTTACTTAATATATATTAAAAGTTTATAAAAAAAATTCCTTATGTTTTTATAAATTTTGTTATTAAACTAAGCTCTATAGATAATTCTAATGCAATTTATTTAACATACATTTTCCTCTCTAATATTCACACTAATATGAATTTATAATATATTAACTATATATCAATAATAGGATAGATATAAAATGCCAGCTGACTTATTTACACCAATATATTTAAATCAAGATGAAATTCAAAATCTATCCTCAATACTAATCGATGGATATTTTGAAAGTATAACCATCAAGCAAATTAGTGATAACACTGTTACAGGAAGATATCAACATAATAATAAAAGCCAATGCTCCAATGACTATAAAAATACAAAAGGTGATAAGGATGATAATACTGTCATAGGCAATAGCTGCTACAATTATGGTGATATTTTTAGATATTTAGAAGGTAGAAATTTTGATAGAAATGATGTAACTCTAAAAAGAGTATATGCTTCTTTTAGCTATTACAATAATTTAAGAAATAAAATGAACGCCTTGGGGATTATAAAATATATTAATAAATCAAGCCCTTTAATTAATAATATTTATTCTGGAGATTACGTAGATTTAACAGGATGCTTAGAAGTTAATACTATTTCTAACTGCATAGATAACTGTATATTTATATTAAATAATTATGGAACTTCAAACTTGGATAATCTATTTGATACTAAACATATCGGCCCATTAACCTATACAATGATATGTGAATTACTAAAGACCATACAGAAAGCATTAAATAAAGGAGCTACCTTTGATATAATAATTAACTGCTTAGGAGTTAATTGTATTTTACCTATAAATTCCACATATACATTGAAACATTCTTATATATATGATGATGCCTCTTGTGATTGTTGTATACTTGGCAAAGTATCCAAGGTAGCTTATACTCCTTCTGAAAGTATCGAAATGCTTAGAAAAACAGGCTTAGATTCCTACTATACAAAACTTCTTAATTCTTTTATTCCATATTTTCACTTCTTAAACAATAATGGTTTTTTAATTCCCGGAGAATTTATAACTAGTATAAATGGTCCTGCCCTCCAAATCATTCCATTAAGTATTTGCATATAAAAGCGTCATATTACTTATAAATAGAATTCTTAATATTTTGATGACATTATTAAATTTCTTAGACTTTTAATCCTTACAAATTATTATTATTTATGATAAATATAATAGTATTTCATATTTTAGGCAATAATTGTATAAATTTACTAAAAAAATCTCATGAGTTTATACCCATGAGATTTTTTTATTACTTATTCTTTATATAAAATATAGCTATGGCACCTTCCCCTGAATGTGTACCAACTGCTGTACCAATTTCATTGATAAGTATTTTATTTATACCTAGTTCAGCTTCTATTAAATTAACTGTTTGATTGGCAGCTTCTAAATCATTTGCATGAGAAACAATCATATCATATTTATGATCTATCTCTCTAGTTTTCATTATATCTATTGCATACTTTAAAGCTTTATTTCTACCTCTTGCCTTTCCACAAGGTTCAAGAGCCCCATCTATTACTGTTATAATTGGCTTAATTCCAAGGACATGACTTATAATAGCTTTTCCTGTAGATATTCTTCCTCCCCGTTTTAACATGTCTACAGTTTCCATTACAATTAAAGTTTCTAATCTTCCTACTAAGTCATTTATTTCATCTAAAATTTTATCTACCGTATATCCTTTATCTCTCATGTCTGCTGCTACAGTAACTAAATATCCAAAGCCCCCAGATGCTACAAGTGTATCTACAACAAAAATATTTTCACTACCATCTTCTAAATGCATCTTTGCTATATTGGCTGAGCTATTTGTTCCAGATAATTTACCAGAACAAGTAAGACAAATAACCTTATTTCCACATTCTAATTCTTTCTTAAAAAATTCTTGAAACTCATAAGGAGTAACTTGTGAAGTTTTAACTGTAGTTTCTTTATGCTTTATAGCTTCATAAAATTTCTTATTTGATAAATCTACCTTATCCTTATATACATGTCCATTTAAATCAACTAACAGTGATAGAAATTCTATATTTTTCTCTCTCATAAATTCTGCAGTTAAATCTACAGAACTATCACATACTATTGTTATATTATTTTTCATGATATACCCTCCTGAATGCACTTTAATAATAAAAGTGTATTCGGATTATATCATCTATTACTTATCAATACAACAAAAACTCAAAAAAATTATGAGTATAATTATCATGTAAATTATGGCTATTTTTTCTTGAAGAATTCTTTTTTTAATAGCCTTAAAGCGTCTTCGAAATTTTCTTCAGTAACTCCCGAGCAAGATAGCAATAATCTAGGATAATTATTCTCTTCTTCTGCTTCAAAGGTACGTAGTAAAACACCTACATCTGCACCTCGTTTTGCTAATTCTTCTGAAGACAAACTGCTTTTTACTTCTAGTTGTACTAAAAATCCCCCTAAACCTGGTATAGCTGTTGCTTTATCTTCAAATATATTATTTATTGCTATACAGAGTCGCTGACTTTTCGCCATATACAACTTTCTAGCTTTTCTAATTTGTCTTCCAAGATGACCATCACTAATAAATTTACCTAAAGCAATTTGTTCAGTTTTTGATGCCGTTTGATTGTAGACTCGCCCTCTTTTTTCATATACTTCTGTTAATTCTTTAGATAGTACCATAAAACTAATTCTTAATGACGGCATTAATAATCGTGAAAATGTTCCCATATATACTACCTTATCTCCTCCATCTAATCCTTGTAGCGACGGTACTGGACGAGTATAATATCTGAACTCACTATCATAATCATCTTCAATTATTAAACAATCTTCCCCTTGTGCAAAGGCTAATAGTGATAATCTAACTTGTATTGGCATTACATCACCCCAGGGCGTTATATGAGAAGGTGATGTATAAATCATTTTAATTTTATCCTCCTTAAATTTAGATAAATCTCTATTAATATTCTTATAGGTCAAAGTTTTAAATCCTCTATCTTCAAATACAGCCTGTCCCTGTTCAAAACCAGCTCCTATAAAAGATATAGGCGATCTAACTCCTGTTAATGAACACAATATTTGTAATAAACTTTGTACACCTGCTCCAACCACTATCTGCTCTGGAGTACAAATCACTGCCCTTCTATCAGCTACATATTTTGATAATGCTACTCTTAAATCATATTCTCCTTGGGGATCTCCATAGGATAAAAGCCTTTCTTCATTACGAAGTGCACTCTTTATGTATCTACTCCACAAATCGAAATCAAAACTCTTATAATCTACTGCATAGGTTGCAAAGTCATATAATAGATGGTTCTGTATTATGGATTTATTATGTTGTAATTTTTTCACCTTTTGGATATCTTTATAATTTAATTCACTTACATAAAAGCCACTGCCAGGCCGAGATGTAACATAACCTTCAGCTACTAACTGCAAATAAGCCGCTTCAACTGTTGTCCTACTTATCATTCGCTCTTTTGCACATCTACGTATAGATGGAAGCTTACTTTCAGCCTTTAGGGTTCCTGAGGAAATCAGGTTTCTATAATGATTATATAGCTGAATATATAATGGTGTATTTGGTGAATCCTTTGGATTAATTATATCTCTTTTAACTTCACTCATAAAATTCTCCTTCAACTGTCCCTATTAAAATTATGCATTTTGTGCATTTCAACAATGACAAAGTCAATGTATATTATATATAAAGACACCAAAATATTCAATTAATTCTAAAAGAAGATAATAACTTCACATTACTTATTTTCTAAATTTGTTATTATACAAATTATTTATAATAATTTAAATGAATAGTATGGAGGTATATTAATGGAAACTAAAACACACTCTAAATTTTCTACTCGTACCATGGTTCTAATTGGACTTTTTGCTGCTTTATGCTACGTGGCATTATTTTTTAAGATCCCTATTCCCTCTCCTGTAGGAAATCCATTCTTACATATGGGAAATATGTTTGTTATATTATCAGCATTATTGTTCACTGGTACCATTGGTGGTCTTTCTGGCTCTATAGGTATGGGCTTATTTGACTTAATGAATGGTTATGCATCAAGCGTTCCTAAAACTGTGATTTTGAAATTTGGTATTGGAGCAATTGTAGGATGTGTTTCTGCAAGAGGGAAAAATAAAAATGCAAAGTCACCCATAAAGTGGATAAGCATTGCTTCTGGAATTTTAATCCTAATTGGTATAGTACTTTTCTTTACTGCTAATTCTTTAGGCAATGAAATTGTGGTAGCAGGTATCGAGAAAAAACTAGTAATTAATCCAGTATTATATGTTTTTTCTCTTATTCTTGGGTTAGGCTTAGCTTTGGTATGTATTTTTGCAAAAAAATTATCTATTGAAATTCAATATGCAGTATTAGGTGCTGTAGCTGGAATAGCCTTTAATTTAGTTGGTGAATTTTTATTTGGAGTATTCAAATTACTTCTTGTTGGAAGTGGATTCCTACCGGCAATATTAAGTTCTGCTGTGAGTTTACCTGCAACACTTATAAATGGCTCCTTCTCAATTTTTGTAGCTGTTGCCCTATATGTTCCATTATCTAAATCACTATCAAATAAAAAAGTTAATTTATAATTTGTTAACCAATAATTTCACATATGGACTCTGGTATTTGATTATCAGGGTTCTTTTTTTGTTATATAAATAACAAAAAAGTCAAGGCCTATACTAAGCCTTGACTATATCATAGAGTAGATGGGGATTATTCATACTACCTATAAAACATGATAAATATTATAAGCGCAATTACTGCAAATACAATCAATAAAACTGGGACAATCACCGATGCTGTGGCTAAAATTAGGGCTAGTAAATCATTTTTCTCTAACTCTACTTTACCAATCATCTCTGGATTTACTTCCCTTTTCTTAAATACTGCTTTATATGCCTCTTTCATCTTCATAGCATATCATCTCCTTTTATGTCCTTTACTATATCTCTCCTGCAAAATGACAAGCACAGAAGTGTCCCTTTTCTAATTCTCTAGTTTCTGGTGCCTGTTCCTTACATATCTCCTTAGCAAAAGGACATCTAGTATTAAATTTACAACCATTGGGTAGATTAACATTACTTGGAATTTCACCTTTTATTATACTCATATCACTTTTATAATCTGGATTTGCTACAGGTATAGCTGCTAGTAATGCCCTTGTATATGGATGTATTGGATTATTATATAAATCCTCCTTATCTGCTAGCTCTACTATAGAACCTAGATACATTACTCCAACTCTATCGCTAATATGCTTTACTACACTTAGGTCGTGGGATATAAATAAATATGCCAATCCCATCCTTTCTTGTAAATCCATCATAAGATTAAGTATTTGTGATTGAATAGAAACGTCAAGAGCTGATACTGGTTCATCACATACCACAAACTTTGGTTTAAGTGCTAATGCTCTTGCTATTCCTATACGTTGTCTTTGTCCACCAGAAAACTGATGAGGGTATCTATATATATGGTATGGAGAAAGTCCACACTGTTCAACTATTTCTAATACTCTTTTATTAAGTTCTTCACCTTTCTTATATAGCTTATGTTCTACTAAAGCTTCACTAACAATTGAATGTACATTCAATCTTGGATTTAAAGAGCTATATGGATCCTGAAATATAATTTGCATATCCTGTCTTAAAGGTTTCATCTTTTTTTCATTATATTTTACAATGTTTTGATCTCTATATAGAATTTCTCCTCCAGTTGGTTCATAGAGCTTTATTAAAGTTCTACCTAATGTAGATTTTCCACATCCTGATTCTCCAACTAATCCTAAAGTCTCCCCTTCATATATTTCGAAGGAAACATTGTCCACAGCTTTTACACAGAGTTTCTCTCCAGTGGAAGATTTACCCTTAACCGGGAAATATTTTTTAAGATTTCTTATTTCAATAATCTTATTTCTTTCCTTTTCCATCATGGATTCCCTCCTCATTATGATGTTTCTCATCTATTGCTTCATTATATAGGAAGCATCTTACCTCATGTTCATCTGAAGTATTAATTATAGCAGGCATCTTGCATTTACATTCTGCCTTGGCAAATTCACATCTTGGTTCAAAATAACATCCCTCAGGAAGGTGAAATGGATTTGGAACTACTCCATCTATAGAGTATAATCTTTCCTTATCTTGATCTAAACTTGGTATTGATGCTAAAAGTCCCTTAGTATAAGGATGCTTTGGATTATCAAAAAGTTCTTTAATCGGAGCTGATTCAACCACTTTTCCAGAATACATAACAATTACATGATCTGCCATTTGAGCTATTACTCCCAAATCATGGGTAATTAACATTATAGCTGTATTGGTTTTTTCCTTTAAATCATTCATTAATGTTAGTATCTGAGCTTGTATTGTTACATCAAGAGCAGTAGTAGGTTCATCAGCAATTAGTAATTTGGGCCTACATGCAAGAGCCATAGCTATCATAACTCTTTGACGCATTCCACCACTTAATTGATGTGGATAATCTCTTGCCACTTGCTCTGGCCTTGGTATTCCAACAAAAGCAAGCATATCAATAGCAATTTTCCTTGCTTCCTTTTTATCTAACCCTTGGTGAAGCATTACTGCTTCCATTATCTGATCTTCTATTCTAAATACAGGATTTAAAGAAGTCATAGGCTCCTGGAATATCATAGATATATCATTTCCTCTAACTTTTCTTATATCCTTATCCTCCATGGGTACTATATCTTTACTATCAAATTTAATAGTACCATCTACAATCTTACCTGGTTTATCTATAAGCTTTAAAATAGACATTGATGTTATACTTTTACCACAACCAGATTCTCCAACTATACCAAGAGTTTTTCCTGGTTCTACATCAAAGGAAACTCCATCTACAGCCTTTACAATACCATTATCTGTATAAAAATATGTTTTTAAATCTCTTACTTCTAATAAATTTTCCATATATCACACCTACCTTATCTCTTTTGGATCAAAGGCATCTCTTAAGCCCTCACCAAGAAGATTTATACTAACAACGGTTAATATGATTAAAATTCCAGGCGGTATCCAAAGCCATGGATTATTCGTAAATATAAATGAGTCTCTAGCTCTTTCAATCATATTTCCCCAAGTTGGTGTTGGTGGAATTACTCCTAATCCTAGGAAAGAAAGTCCTGCCTCTGTTAAAATTGCACCTGCCATTCCAAGGGTAGCATTAACTATGATATATGCAAGGGTATTAGGTAAAAGATGTCTTACTATCTTAGATTTATTAGATATACCCAATGCCTTTGTAGCTACTATAAAATCTTGTTCTCTAAGGGATAAAATTTGTCCCCTAACCATTCTAGCAAGACCTGGCCAAGATATTATGGCAAGAATAAACATAACTACATACATCTTCTGGGTACTACTTACCCTCCACATCAATGCAAAGGACAACGATATCATTAATGGCATAAATGGAAGCGAGCTAACTACTTCTGTAAAACGCATAAGAATGTTATCCACCCATCCACCATAATATCCTGCAATTCCACCTATAGTAGCACCAATGAGTACGGTTATACCTGCAGTGACAACTCCGATAAACATAGATATCCTTCCACCATAAAATACTCTCATAAGTACATCTCTACCCTGTTCATCAGTTCCAAGCCAATGCTTTGCTGATGGTGGTTTAACTTTATTAACAAGTTCAAACTCATTTAAATTATAAGGTGATATTATAGGAACTAATATTACTAACAAAACTATAATCCCAAATACTATACCACCTGTAAGAGCTATTTTATTCTTTCTAAATCGCTCCCATGCAACCCTCCATGGTCCCATAGCTTGAAGGTCTTGTTTCTTTTTTTCAGCCTTAGCCTTTTTTACTTCTAACATAATAAACTAACCTCCTATTCTACTTTTACTCTAGGATCTACCAATGCATAGGACATATCTGATACCAGATTTCCAATAACCATTAGGACTGCATAGAATGTATTAGCTGCCATTACAACCCAAATATCTCTACCCATAACTGATGTATATAATATATTTCCAATTCCTGGCCAAAGAAGTACTGTTTCTAATAATATTGCTCCTCCAAAGAGAGATGGAATATACATTCCTACAAGAGTTACTATTGGTATTAATGCATTTCTAAAGGCATGACGATAAATAACTACCTTCTCCTTTAAACCTTTAGAACGTGCTGTTCTAATATAATCTTGATTAATTACTTCAATAACACTATTTCTAACATATCTTATAAGCCCAGCTAGACTTAAAATAGTTAAAATTATTACTGGTAAACTCATATGTTTAGCTATGTCTATTACTTCAGCCATGAAGCTATCATAGCCAACAGCTGCCATTACTGGAGTTCTCATACCATTAAGCGGTATTGCTCCATTACTCGGTACTGCTATAAAGAAAATCATAAGTAATGCAAAGAAAAATGAAGGCATTCCTACTCCAACTAAAGAAAATACAGTCCAAAAATTATCAAATGCTCCATATTTCTTTACTGCAGATTTTATTCCTACTGGAATTGCAATTGCAAAGGCCAATACCATAGATACTATATTTAGTATAAATGTATTCCAAATATAATCTCCTATAACATCACTTACAGGTTTTCTAAATTTTAATGAAGAGCCAAAATCTCCTTTTAAAGTTCTTCCCAACCAATTAAAATACTGAACAACTGGACTTTTATCTAATCCTAATTGCTCTCTAATCATTTGTTGCTGCTCCGGAGTAGTCTTAGAACCTTGTCCTAAGTATGCGCTAACTGGATCTCCAGGCATTAGTTGTAATAATATAAATAGTATTACTGTTATTATTAGCATAACTGGGATTAAATTAAGTAATCTTTTGCCTAAAAACTTTAACATTTCATCACTCCTAAACTTATTTTAATAACGCCCTGCAATTTTATACAGGGCGCCAATAGCCTATATGAAATTTAAAATTATTCTTCTATATAAGCATGTCTTAATGCTTTTACCCAATCACAGAATGGGCTTGTTTCTAGGCCTTTTATTTTCTTATTATACATGTCAAAATAAGTATTTGCATATACAGGAACTATAGGTGCATCCTCATTAAGGATTTTAGCTATTTTATTATAATAAGGTTTTGCTTCTTCCTTATCTATAATACTCTTAGCTTCATCTAACAATTTATCAACTTCTGGATTACTATATCTAGCTGTATTATCTTTACCAGTACCAATATAATCTGAGTGAACTTCAGAATATAAACTATCTGGGTCTGGGGTATTTATAGATGTTGCCATGAAGTATATACTCCATTTATCTACGTTTTCATCAGAGTTATAGATAACGTAATCTAATAATGTATTAAACTCAAGATATGCTATATTAAGTTTAATTTTTAAACCTTCGCCCCAGTCTCTTTGCCACATTGGAATAAGAGTATTTAAAATATCATGATCTGGCATAGCCGCTACATTAAGCTCCATAACCTTTCCATCCTTTTCACGATATCCACTTGAACCAACCTTCCAGCCTGCTTCATCTAATAAAGACTTAGCTTTATCTAAATCAAAATTATACTCAGTCATTTCGCTAACTAATTTATCATCAATACCCCAAGAAACTTGAGAGAATGGATGGTATTGAACTGATGCAAGTACATCTCCAGTTGCCTCATCTTTATAATAACTATCTACAAATTCTTTAATGTTAAAGCCATAATATAATGCTTGACGTACTTTTTTATCTGCTGTTGGACCTGATTCACAGTTAAATTTAGTGTAACCATATCCACTTCTATCATAACTATTGAAAGTCATGAAATCCTTAGACTTAGCTTCATTTATTTTCTCTGGCTCAATAACTCCTGGAAGTAAATCTACCTCTTGAGACGTCAATTCAACTATATCAGTAGTTTGATCAACAAATTTACATACTATATTTTCAATATAATATCCTTCACCATAATAGTTTGGATTTCTCTTTAGAGATACAAATTCCTTTTCCTGAAATTTCTCTAAAGTATACGGTCCTGAACCAATTGGTTTTGTTGTTATAGATTCTATGGATGATGTATCTCCAACCTTCCAATTTGCACCATAATAATGTTCTGGCATGATTGACATAGTACAGTTGGCAAGATTTGTTCTTAGTGGCTCAGTAAAACTAAATTTAACTGTATACTCATCTACAGCAACTACACCTTTGAACTCTTCAGTCTTACCCTTTGAATATTCCTTATATCCAACTAAATCCTTAACAACAGATCCATATCTACCAGTATAAGATTTATCTGATAAAAATTGATAACTGAAAACAACATCATCTGCTGTTACCTTTTCACCATCAGAGAAAGTCATATCCTTCTTCAATTTGAAGGTTATTTCCTTGGCATCGTCTGAAAATTCCCAACTTTCAGCTGCTGATGGTTGATATTCTCCATTAACATCCATTACAATAAGTTGGTCAAATACCATCTCAACTACATTAGCATCATACGCAGATGAATAATAACCTGGATTAAAGTTACCAGACACTTCTGTTATTCCAGCAACTAAAGTACCCCCAATTTTCTTCTCTGCTTCTTCAGTTTTTGGTTTATCCTTTGATGTGTCTTCTTTTTTCTCTTTGTCACCACATCCAACTAATGAAAAAGCTAAAATACTTGACAACATTAAGGCCATTAATTTTCTTTTCTTCAAAATCTATTCCCCCTTAAAATAATTAAGTTATAAATAAATACAAAGATATATTTAAAAAATATATACTTGTATAAATTCCTATCCCCATGGTTAATACAATTTTAAATTTAGCTTTTAATTAAACTGATTATTTTATTTTTATATGATGTAATTAATTTCATATATTGTATATTTATTGCTTTTAAATATATATATTACAGTTTTGTAAATTCATTATCATAATAATACATATTTTTTTTACTTTTGTAAATACTTTTTTGGAAATTTTCAGAATTTTCTTTATATTGTTTAGAATTTAAAAATATTCGGTATTCTAATGTTTCGTTAACTATATTGCTTTATTATATTATATATATGAAATTTATATACATTATTTCATGTTCATAAAAAATAGGAGGCTGTTTTTTCAAACAATCTCCCTCTTTACATATTATTCATATATTGAAAACATATACTTAATGCAAATTATATGAATCACTTAATAAGTATATAGTTGTTACCATTATAAATTCCAACAGTGATTTAAAGGTCCATTACCTTTCCCAATATTTAAATTATCCCTTAGAGCACCTGTTATATATTTTTTTCCCCTTAAAATACTTTCATCTATACTATAACCTGCTGCTAAATTACAAGCTATGGAAGATGATAGGGTGCAACCTGTTCCATGGGTATTGAAATTATCTATTTTTTCTTCATGATACCAAGTTATTTTTCCATCTTTGTATAATAAATCGTCAGCACTATTTTCCAAGTGACCTCCTTTAATAAGAATTTCCCCTTTATATTCCCTTGAAATCTTTTTTGCTGCTTCTACCATATTTTCTTTATTTAAAATTTTAAATCCACAAATGCATTCTGCTTCTGGAATATTAGGAGTAATCACATCAGCTATAGGCAAAAGTTTTGTAATCAAAGCTTCCATGGCATCCTCTGAAAGAAGTCTACTTCCACTGGTAGATATCATAACTGGATCAATTACAATATTTTTAGCCTTATATTCTAATAATCTTTCAACAATCTCTTGAATAATCTGCTTAGAGGATACCATTCCTATCTTAATGGCATCAGGGAAAATATCTTTCATAATGCAATGGATTTCTTTACTTAAGAACTCTCTTGATACATTTAAAACATCATAAACTCCAGTGGTATTTTGTGCTGTCAAAGCTGTTATAGCACTCATTGCATACATTTTATGAGCTACGATAGTTTTTATATCTGCTTGTATTCCAGCTCCTCCACTGCAATCTGATCCTGCTATTGTAAGTATCTTTTTCATTATAAATCAATCCCCTCTATCAATGTATAGTATTTCCCATCTAAAATACACCCCTATTTTCCATGTATATTATATTGAGTTAGCATACATTCAGTTAACTCTAACATTTGTTTTGTTGCTACCAACACATCTTCTCTAGAAAATATTGAAGACACTAAAGCAACTCCATGTATTCCTAAGCCTTTTAGTTTCATGATATTATTCTCATTTATACCTCCAATAGCCACCACTGGTATAGTTACAGATTTGCATATATTTTTAATGGTTTCAAAGGTTATTATTCTAGTATCTAATTTAGTTGAAGTTGAAAAAGCTGCTCCAACTCCAATATAACTTGCCCCATCTTTTTCTGCTTTAATAGCTTGTTCCACAGTTTTTACTGTAACTCCTAAAATTTTATCTTTACCTATCATCTTTTTCACTTCTGCTGCGTCCATATCATTTTGACCTATATGAACCCCAGATGCATCAATATTTATAGCTATTTCCACATTATCATTAATAATTAAAGGAATATTATATTTATCTGTAATCTTCTTTATCTCTTTTCCTTCCTTTAGAAATTCATCATAGGATAATTTTTTTTCTCTTAGCTGAATTAATGTAGCTCCTCCTTGTAAAGTTTTTTCGATTTCTTCAGTAAATAATTTTCCATCTACCCAACTTCTATCTGTTACTACATATAACTTCATTTCACTTTTACTTATACTCATTTCATACACTTCCTTAACAGAATTTTGTAGAATCTAAAAAAATATGGGACATACCAAATAGTATGTCCCATTAATATTTTTAATGTAATTCCCTACGTTGGCATTATCCAAATCAGGTTATAGGTCGAAGCCACCTTTTGCTTCCTCTCAGCCTGTTATACAAGCTCCCTAAATATTTAATTTCTTAAAGCATAGCATTGATTACATCTTTTGTCAATTTCCTCTACTTTGTATGTAATTTAATTACACCCTATAGATGAGAAATCATCTGAACCCCGCATGAATAAAACAACTAGTTAAATAGTTAAATAGTTAGCTATTTAACTGTAAAAGTATATAGCTATTTATATATTTTTATAGGTGATTTTATTATATATTTACTACTAAATTAAATGATTTTATTATATTTTCATAATTAAACTTTTAATTAGAAACATTTTAATAAATTTGCCATCTCTATAGCTGTTACTGCTGCATCATAGCCCTTATTTCCTGCTTTAGTTCCAGCTCTTTCTATAGCCTGCTCTATAGTATCCGTTGTTAAAACTCCAAAAACAACTGGTTTCTCTGTACTAAGAGATACTGATGCTATTCCTTTTGAAGCTTCAGCACAAACGTAATCGAAATGTGGTGTAGAGCCTTTAATAACTGCTCCAAGGCATATAATTGCATCATAATTTTCATTTTGAGCCATTTTTTTTGCTACCAGCGGTAATTCAAAAGCTCCTGGCACCCATGCCACTTCAATGTTATCTTCTTCTACTCCATGTCTTTTAAGTCCATCAATGGCTCCACCTAAAAGTTTAGATACAATAAACTCATTAAATCTTCCTACTACTATCCCAATTCTTAATCCTTGCGCAACTAAATTTCCTTCAAATATTTTCATCATTATTCCTCCTAGATTATATTTTAATTTATACTAAATCATAGATTTAGAGTATTACTGGTAACTAAGTATGTGGTCCATTTTAGTTTGTTTAGTTTTTAAATAAAATTCATTATCCTTATTGTAGTTGATTTGGATTGGTACTCTCTCTACTACCTCAATATCATATCCATCTAGCCCTTTAATTTTCTTTGGATTATTAGTCATAAGTCTAAGCTTTTTAGCTCCTAACTCTCTAAGAATTTGGGCTCCTATTCCATAATCTCTAAGGTCTGCTGGAAATCCAAGTTTAATATTTGCCTCTACAGTATCATATCCATGGTCTTGTAAATCGTAAGCCTTTAATTTATTTATAAGTCCTATGCCTCTTCCCTCTTGTCGCATATATAAAAGTATCCCGCAGCCTTCTTCTTCAATTCTCCTTAAAGCTTCTGCCAATTGCTCTCCACAATCACATCTATTAGATCCAAGGACGTCTCCAGTTAAGCATTCAGAATGAAGTCTTGTTAAAATTGGTTTATTCTCATCAATTTCTCCTTTAACTAATGCCACATGATGTTCTCCATTCAATTTATTAATAAAGCCGTACATTTTAAAATTACCGT
This sequence comes from Clostridium sp. UBA7503, assembly GCF_002477055.1. Lineage (NCBI taxonomy): Bacteria > Bacillati > Bacillota > Clostridia > Eubacteriales > Clostridiaceae > Clostridium > Clostridium sp. UBA7503. The sequence continues at coordinate 8,111 of NZ_DLNT01000047.1, read as the reverse complement.
ATTTTGTAGGCATATCTACCGCTGCTGCTCTTTCCACTAGTACTTCTGTCTTTCTTCTATATCTTACTAAATCTGCTATGGTTATTACTTTAATATTATGTAGTTTACCGAATTCTAAAAGTTCCTCAGTTCTAGCCATAGTTCCATCTTCACTCATAATTTCACAAATTACTCCTGCTGGCTTTAACCCTGCTATTTTGGCTAAATCCACTGCTGCCTCAGTATGTCCTACTCTTTTTAATACACCTCCATCTCTAGCTTGTAGCGGAAATATATGACCTGGCCTTCTAAAGTCTTTTCCTATGCTATCTTCATCTAAAATCTTCTGAATAGTTAAAGCCCTCTCGTAGGCAGATATTCCTGTGGTTGTGCTTATATGATCTACAGATACTGTAAATGCAGTTTCATGATTATCTGTATTTTTTTCAACCATAGGCTCAATTTTTAAGTCTCTAAGTCTTTCTCCCTCCAACGGCATACATATAAGACCTCTCCCGAACTTAGCCATAAAGTTTATAGATTCTGGAGTAACCTTTTCAGCAGCCATTAATAAATCACCTTCATTTTCTCTGTCTGGATCATCAATTACTATAACCATCTTCCCTTCTTTAATATCCTTAATTGCTTCTTCAATTGTATAAAACTCTGACATATTTAACCCTCCCTATTATATTTAATCTTATATGAATCCATTTTCTTTAAGAAAATCTTCATTAATAGAATCTTTTTTTTCTATTTTCTTATCACTTTGAAATGTTAAAAGTTTTTCTACATATTTCCCTATAACATCACATTCAAGATTTACGGTATCTTCACTGGTTTTAGATAATAATATAGTTTCTTTTCCTGTATGTGGAATTATAGAAACTTTAAATACCCTATCATCTACATAAGCAACAGTAAGACTTATTCCATCAATGGCTATAGAACCTTTTTCAACTACATACTGTAAAATATTTTTCTTAACCTCTACGGTAACCCATATTGCATTATCTTCCTTTTTCATGGAAATAATTTTCCCAACACCATCTATATGTCCACTTACTATATGTCCTCCAAATCTTCCTTTAGCACTTAAAGCTCTTTCTAAATTTACTTTGCTTCCAACCTTTAATTCCCCTAAATTACTTCTTCTTAGAGTTTCAGCCATAACATCAGCATCAAATAAATTTCCATATATATTTGTTACTGTTAAGCATACTCCATTGGTACAAATGCTATGTCCTAACTTTACATCCTCAATAACTTTATTAGCTTTAATTGAAAGAATGGAGGATTTTTCTCCCTTTTTTATTCCTATAATTTCTCCTACCTCTTCAACTATTCCTGTAAACAAGGCTTCCATCTCTCCTTCATGTATCCTTCTATTAAAATATCTTCTCCTATAGTGCTTACCCTTATACTCTCTACTCCATAGGCTTCTTCTAGAACTTTTATTCCTATTCCCTCTACTGGAGTTTTAGACTTTCCTCCTCCAATAAATTTTGGCGCAATGTAAATTTGAATTTTATCTACTATTCCAGCTTTTAGAGCTTCGGAGTTTAAGGTTCCCCCTCCTTCAAGAAGAATACTATCAATATTCATTTCACCTAAAGTCTCCATTAATTTCTCTAAATTAACTTTCTCCTCTTTAGAAGGAATAACCACTACTTCCACACCACTCTCAGTATAAATTGATATATTTTCCTTCGTAGCTTTTTCCGTAGTTACTATAATGGTTCTTGCCTTCTTATCCTTTATAACTTTAGAATTTAAAGGAATTTTAAGGGAACTATCTAAAATTATTCTTATAGGGTTTTTCCCTCTTAGTACCCTACAGGTTAACTCAGGATTATCCTTAATAACCGTATTGACTCCAACCATTATTCCCATAAGATTATTTCTCAAATTATGGACATTTTTTCTTGAAGCTTCTCCAGTTATCCACTTTGATTCCCCATATTGAGTAGCTATTTTACCATCAAGTGACATGGCAGTTTTCATGATTACAAAGGGTTTCTTTGTAGAAATATACTTTATAAATATTTCATTTAAAGCAATACATTCCTTTTCTAAAATTCCTACATCTACAATTATTCCAGAATCTCTAAGCTTTTTAACTCCTCTACCCGCAACTAAAGGGTTTGGATCTAAAGAGCCAATTACCACTCTCTTTATCTTTTTCTCTATGATTTTATCTACACAAGGTGGTGTCTTTCCATGATGAGAACAGGGCTCTAAGGTCACATAAAGAGTCGCTCCAAAAGTATTTTCTTTAGCATCTTTAAATGCATTAACCTCTGCATGGTTCTGTCCATAGACCTGATGATATCCTTCACCAATAACAGTTTCATTCTTAACAATTACAGCACCTACCATTGGATTAGGATTAACTCTTCCACGTCCCTTCTCTGCTAATGTCAAAGCCAATCTCATATAATTTTCATCCATAAAATCACATCCTTATTTAAATAAAATAAAAGCCCCAAGTATAATACCCTGGGGCTGAATTTTTATTCATATTTCTAGTAAAATTTAGTTTATTCTTTAATATTAAAAATTTAATATTAATCATAAAATAAAAAATCTCTGAAATATATACATATATTTCAGAGCACATAAACTAACAATTATAGTTATATACACAGAGTTCTTAGCTTCTCTGAAGCTTTAGAAACCGTTATCCATGGACATAATGCTCTTAACTCCCACTTTAAGAAGATATGAGTATTAGAGCTAGTAGTCATCGGATAAAACAACTATAGTAATTACTATACTTATAAATAATTTTCTCACATCCAGACTTTACTGTCGGCCTTGGAATCTCACCAAGTCATGCCAAATTGGCTCGCGGGCTATACCGCCGGTAGGGAATTTCACCCTGCCCCGAAAATTGATATTAACTTGTCAAACCCATAATATCATTTTACATAAATAATTTCAATATATTCATACAAATATTCTTAATTAACATTTTATAAACCATATTTATTGTTATTTACAAAATAACATTTCTCAGAAAATAAACCAGAGACATTGTAATATCCCCGGTTTATTTCATTAAATATTTTCTTATTTAATTTAAACTATTACATATTCAATAAACTTAATATTTCTTGAACAGCTTGCTTAGCTTCTCTAGGCAATTTTTCTATTGCTGCATCTTGAGCCTTTTGGTCATTTATCTGGGCTATCCTAATTATCTCTTGTTGCAGTCCTGGTATATTATTTACTACATTGGCTGCATTATTAAATCTAGCTGCAAAATTAGGGTCCTTCATTTTTCCCTTAATCTTCGTTATTAATTCATAAGGATTCATTAAACTTTCCTCCCACCATCGAAATAATTCATTATAATTACATAATATTCAATAGTTGCTTAAAAGTTCTTAGCATATATTTTTTTAGATATAGTTCCAACACTTATAATAACTACAACCTTATCTTTATAAAGCTCTATATCCTTTAAAGCTTAATAATTTATATCTTACATATTAAATTTCATAGATTTTAAAAAGTCTAGCTATAATTTATCTTTTCCTATCCACTTTCTCAATACTTGTGGTACTATAACACTTCCGTCCTCTTGTTGATATTGTTCTAGTATTGCAGGTAATAACCTGCTTGTAGCTAAACCTGATGCATTTAAGGTATTTAGATATTCTACCTTATTACCCTCTTCTCTTCTAAATCTTATCATACCTCTTCTTGCTTGATAATCTCTTGCATTAGAAGCTGAACTTATCTCTTTATATTCATTCATGCTCGGTATCCAAACTTCTATATCATAGGTCTTCGCCATAGACGCACTACAATCTTTAGCTGCTAGCTTTACTAGTCTATAATGTAGCCCTAAGCCTTTTACCAGAGCTTCAGCTTTTTTAATTAATTCCTCTAGAGCTTCATCTGAATCCTCAGGTTTTGTATATTGAAACATTTCAATTTTATTAAACTGATGTCCTCTTATCATACCTCTTTCAGATTTTCTATAGCTTCCAGCTTCAACACGATAACAAGGAGTATAAGCAAACAATTTCTTAGGTAACTCTCCTTCTTTTAAAATTTCTCCTCTATAAAGATTTATTAAAGCAGTCTCTGCTGTAGGAAGCATAAATTGCATACTTTCTTTATCTTTTTTGTCCCCAACTGTAAATACTTCATCAACAAATTTAGGAAACTGACCTGCTGAAAGACCACATTGATAGTTTAATATATGTGGAGGCAGGATAAATTCATATCCATCTTTTATATGCTCTTCTATAAAGTAATTAAGTAAAGCCCATTCTAACATAGCTCCTACACCTTTATATATCCAAAATCCATTACCTCCAAGCTTAACTCCTCTTTCATAATCAATAAGATCATAAACTCTAGCAAGTTCTACATGATCTTTAATTTGGAAATCAAAATTAGGCTTTTCTCCAAATTCTCTAACTACCTTATTATTTTCTTTTCCACCTGCTACTACATCTTCATCAGGTATATTAGGAAGACTTTCCATAAAGGTATTCATCTTTTCTTCTAGCTCTTGAAGTTTCTCATCATATTCTTTTATTTCTTTACTAACTACTTTCATTTTTTCATATAATTCTTCTACATTTTCTCCATTTTTCTTAAGAATAGAAATCTCTTTAGATGCCTTATTTTTCTTACTCTTAAGCTCTTCTACGTGGATTAATATTTTTCTTCTTTCTTCATCCCATTGTAAAAGCTCTGAAAAATCTACACTATCCATTCTCTTTAAAAGTGCAGCTTTAACCTTCTCAGGATTTTTTCTAATTAAATAAATATCTATCATTTTTATTCCTCCTAAATGAATTTTTTAATATTAAATCTTTTTATTTTGCTGTAAATTAAAAACTCCCGCCTCTATAAATATAGAGACGAGAGCTATTATATCCCGTGGTACCACTCCAGTTGTCACATTAGTGACCTCTTTACTGTGCTTTAAGGAGCACTCCCCTCTGATTCTTCATCAGTAGCTCCGAAGTGGAAAGACTATATAATATACTGATTTTCACCTATCATCAGCTCTCTAAAATATTTAAATAGTCGTAGCTTCATCATTGCTATATGATATTTAATATATATTAAACATTATTCTAGCACCTTATTCTTTCAATGTAAATATTTCTATATAATATAACTTAATAAAATTACCTTTAAATTTTACTTTTACTAGATATTTTATCTACGAAGATGATTTTATATGTAAATAATATATATGTTATAGTAATATTGATGAAAATTTATAAAATACAGTTTTTTAATATAATGAGGTGACAAAATGAAAAAATTAAAAATATACTTTACGTCTGATATTCACGGATACATATATCCTACAAATTATAGAGATGATACTGAAAAGAATATGGGTATATTAAATATAATTAATCAGTTTGAAAAAGATGGGAATACCCTAATCATAGATGGTGGAGATACAATTCAAGGTTCTCCTTTAACTAATTATCTAAGTAATAATGAATTTGATATACATCCACTTGCAACTATAATGAATGAAGGTCAATACGATTATGTAACTCTTGGAAATCATGATTTCAATTATGGCTATGACTATTTGAAAAAATATCTTAACAATTTAAATGGAAAATGTCTATGCACTAATATAGATAATAAAACAAAAGAAATATGTATTTTGCCTTATGATATTAAAACCATGGAAAATGGGTTAAAAGTAGGCATAATGGGATTTACCACTGATTTTATAAACAGATGGGAAAGGCCTTTAAATATAAAAAATTTCACTATCACAGATACCTTTAAGTCAGTAAAAAAGTATTATGCAGAACTAAAAAAACAATGTGATTTAGTAATAGGGATTTATCATGGTGGATTTGAAAATGATTTAGAATCCCATGAAAAACTAAGTAACACTAATGAAAACATAGCATATAAACTGTGTCAAGAATTTGATTTTCATATTCTTTTAACTGGACATCAACACATGGAAATTCCAGGACAATATCTACATAATACCTACATAACTCAAACCCCTCCCAACGGGACAAAATTTTTAGAACTAAACTTAGAGTTTCATGATGATTTAAGTAAAAATATAAGTTCTTCATTAAAAAAAGTAGAGCTTAATCCTAATAATGCTATGTATTATAAATTCTTAAATTTAGAAAAACAAGTTCAAAAGTGGTTGGATACACCTGTAGGATTTTTAGATATAGAACTTCAACCTAGTACTCACATAAACATGGCTACGAATGGCTCTTATTTAGCTAATTTCATAAATCAAGTACAGTTGGATGCAAGTGGTGCTGATATTTCAGTTACATCCTTTGCTAATTCAATAAAAGGTTTTAATAAAAATGTAACAGTAAGAGATATAACTTCTACATATATGTTTCCTAATACCCTAACTATCATTGAAATAGATGGGAAAACTTTAAAGCTTGCCCTTGAAAAATGCGCTAGTTACTTTGATAATATTGATGGTGAATTACAAGTATCTACCCGCTTCTTAAAACCTAAGGTAGAACATTATAACTATGACTATTTCTCAAATTTGAGTTATATCTTTGATATAAACAAAGAAGTAGGAAATCGTGTTGTTTCAATGAAATTTAAGGGTAAAGACATTTTTGATAATGATACCCTTACCCTTGCGATGAACAACTATAGAGCAACAGGTGCAGGTGGTTATGATTTCTATAGAAATTGTAGAGTAGTAGGTGAAGTCTTAAATGAAATGCCCGACATTATCATTGATTATTTTAGAGCTCATAAGAAAGTTGTAGTAGATAAAAATCAATATCTAACTGTTATTAAATAGCATACAATTGTTAATAATAAATTTATTCATCTCTTTTTATTAAGATTAATTATTATTATGTTTAAAAATCATAATTTTTTCAAATACTACACTATAAGTTAATTTACTGTTTAAGGAGGAATAAATATTGTCTAGTATAACTGGTATTGTTAAATGGTATGATGAAGGAAAGGGTTATGGATTTATTTCTTGTAATGAGGGCAATGATGTATTTGTACATCATTCTCAAATAAAAGAAAAAGGAACTAATAAAGATTTACATGAAGGTGAAAGTGTAACTTTTGATATTACTGATGGGTCTAAAGGACCCATGGCTGTGAATGTTCAAAAGCTATAACTTGAATTTAAAAGGTTATATTAGGGTTAAATTATTTAACTTTAAGGTAGCCTATTTTTATGCTTTTTAGATAATAAAAGCTATATAATTGCTACAAATTCTGTTATTATAGATAGTTGTACGGTATTTGTTACTCTATGTTTTTTAATAATTAATCAATACATAACCAATACTAAGATAATTGATTTTATATGTTAAAAGTGGTGATATAATGAACTATATAATATTTGACTTAGAATTTAATCAAAAATATGAAGATAAAAAAGAACATTGTTTAGAAAAAAATCAATGTGTAGAAAAGAACAATAATTTAAGTCTTCCCTTTGAAATTATTCAGATAGGAGCTTTAAAATTGAATGAAAATTTCGAAAATATATCCACATTTAATTTTTTAATTAAGCCAACTATTCACACAACTCTACATCCTTATGTGGAAAACCTTACTAAAATAAGTAATAATGATATAAATTCTTCAGAAACCTTTCCTAATATTTACGATAAATTTACTAAATTTATTGGTGAAGAAGAAGCTGTTCTCTGTGTATGGGGAATAGTAGATATAAAAGAACTTTTACGAAATATAAAATTTCATAATATATCTACTAACTCTCTTCCCCTTAAATATATCGACGTGCAAAGCCATGCATCAAAATATTTTAATAGTAAAAAAGGTATAAAAATTGGACTTAAAAATACAATTGAACTTTTGGGTATACCCCTTCATGGTGATTTTCATGATGCTAGTAATGATGCTTATTATACAGCAGAAGTATTAAAGATGATTTTCAATAAAAATATAAAGCCTTTATTATATACTAACCCTTCTAGAAGTACCTCTTCTGTTAAAGAAAAAGTTGATATGAATAGAGTATTTGATCAATTTAAAAAAATGTACAAGAGAAGTCTAACTAAAGAAGAAAAGTCTATGATAAGCCTCGCTTATAATATGGGTAGGACAAAACAATTTGTAATTAATCGAGTAGGAGCTGAATA